>JAQGHS010000020.1 GCA_028291605.1 Planctomycetaceae bacterium
TACGCTGGTGGGATCGTTCCTGACCACCGATCCTGATGTGGGTGATGGCTTCACTTATTCGCTGGTCTCCGGTCCCGGCAGTTCGGGCAATAGCCAGTTCACGATTGTCGGCGACCAGTTGCTCACGAATGCCGTCTTCAATTACGAAGCTCAGAGCTCATACTCCATCCTGGTTCGCACGACCGATGCCGGTGGCCTGTCATTCGATCAGACATTTACCATCACGATCACGGACGTGAACGACGCTCCACAACTGGGCAACGCTCAGTTCTCGGTAACTGAGAACTCGCCTGCGTTGCTGCTGGTCGGCACGCTGACGGCGACTGATGCCGATCCGGGAACGGTCTTCACCTACATGTTGACCGGTGGAAACACGGGGGGGGCGTTCTCGATCGATCCGAGTAACGGCCAGTTGAAGGTCGCGAATCCCTTGGCGATCAACTTCGAGGCGAAGCAGACCTTTAACTTGACGATTGTGGCTTCTGATAACGGCAACCCGCAGTTGTCGGCCAGTGCGGCGGTCACGGTCAATGTGCTCGATATCAACGAGGCTCCGACTTCCCTGGGGCTGACCAATAGTTCGGTCGACGAGAATCTTCCCGCCAATACGACGGTCGGGCAATTCTTGGCGATCGATCCCGACGCCGGAAATACGCTGACCTACAGCCTGATTGCCGGCTCTGGTGATACCGGGAATTCGCAATTCCACATCGTCGGTAACCAGTTGCTGACGTCAGCGAGTTTCGATCGCGAAACGGTGTCGAGTTACAGCATCCGGGCTCGAGTGACCGATCAGGGTGGACTCAGCTTTGATAAAGTCTTGACGATCACCGTCAATAATGTGGATGAAGCACCGACGGGATTTGTGTTGTTGCCGAGCACCGTTCCCGAAACCAAACCGGCGGGAATCAAGGTGGGCTCGTTCGTAACCAGCGACGTCGACGTGGGTGATACGTTTACCTACACCCTGCAATCGGGTGTCGGATCAGACGACAACGGGATCTTTATCATCGACGGTAATGATCTCCTGACGACGACCGTTCTGGACTTCGAAAGTCTGACGACTTACTCGATCCGCGTGCGGACGACAGATCAGGGTGGCTTGTCCTTCGAACGACCAGTGATCGTCGATGTCAGCAACCGCAACGAAGCACCGACAGACATTCTGTTGAGCTCCGTCGAAGTGGCAGAAAATCAGCCGGCGGGAACGTCAGTCGGGAATTTCTCGGCCATCGACCAGGATCTCGCGGACCAGTTTACATACAGTCTCGTCGCGGGAGTTGGCTCGACCGATAATGCCATGTTCAATATCGTCGGCGGGCAACTGGTCACCTCGGCACCGCTCGATTTTGAGACCCACAACACGTACTTCATTCGGGTTCAGGCGATGGACCTCGGCGGCAAGACTTACCAGCGTCCGCTGACGATTCACGTGTCCAATGTCAACGATGCACCGATAGACATTGCTCTGTCACCGAACAGCATTGCCGAAAGTGCGACCGTCAATACCGTGGTGGGTGTCTTGAGCACCACCGATCCGGATTTTGGCGACAGCTTCACCTACAGCCTGGTTGCCGGTGTGGGGGCCGTCGACAACGCCTCGTTCCAGGTTAGTGGGCAGCAGGTCACATTGAAGGCCCCGCTGGACTTCGAACTCAAGTCCGACTACTCCATCCGCGTGCAGTCGGTCGATGCCGGAGGTCTGAGCGTTCAGAAGGTGGTGGTGATTCATGTCAGCAATACCAACGATGCTCCCACCGGTCTGAATCTTTCCAAGACCACGATTCCTGAGAATTCACCCCAGGGTACGGAGGTGGGGAAATTCCAACCCGTTGATTCCGATGCGGGAGATACATTCACCTACAGTTTGGTGACAGGCGTGGATTCAACCGACAACAACCAGTTCCTGATCAGTGGGGATCGGTTGCTGGCGTTGACGAAGTTTAACTTCGAAACGCAGCCGACACGTTCGATCCGCATGCGCGTGACCGATGCCGGTGGCCTGAGCTTCGAGCGGTCGTTTGTAATTCAAGTGACCAATGCCAATGAGGCCCCCACGGGAGCTGCCTTGTCCTCAGCGACGGTCCCCGAGAACCAGCCGGTTGGCACTGTCGTTGGGAACCTGTCGACCACCGATGTGGATGTGGGTGATACATTCACTTACTCCCTGGTTCCCGGTACGGGTGACGCTGACAACGCGGCGTTTGGAATCTCTGGTCAGCAACTGGTGACGGCAGCCAGTTTCAACTTTGAGGGTCAGAAGATTTACCATGTCCGTGTACGGACGACCGATTCCGGCGGACAGACCTTCGAACGTGCCTTGACGATCGAAGTCACCAACGTCAATGAAGCCCCCACCAGCTTGACGCTCCTCGGAACGCATACGGTGGGCGAGAATCTGGCGGCCGGGACACGCGTCGGAACTCTGCAGGGAACCGATCCTGATCAAGGTGACGTGCTGACCTTCAGCCTGGCCACAGGTACCGGCGATTCTGGCAACGGGCAATTCCAAATTGTCGGCAATGAATTGCGGACGGCAGCCATGCTCGATTTCGAAACCCACCCCACTTACAGTGTGCGGATTCGGGCTACCGATTCGCATGGAGCGACGCTGGATCAATTCTTCAGTTTGATTGTGCAGGATGGTGCCGAGCCTCCGCGTGTGGTGTTGAATGCTGCGACCCGTGCGGCTCTCCGCCGGCAAGTGGTGGCCATCGACGAACAAGCATCGCTGGTGGATCCCGACTCACCCAACTTTACGGGTGGGGGACTGTCGATCGCGGTGACCGGCGGGGCGACCTCCGATGTTCTCGAATTACGAAACGGCAGCACCTCGGAGGGAGTTGCCTGGAAGTTGATCCGCGGCGGAACCGTGCTGCAGATCGCCAATCAGACCGTGGCCACGATTCAGGGGGGAACCAAGGGCCAACCCCTGGAAATTCACTTCCAGGGCACTGTCAGCCGGGGCCTGGCGGAAGCGCTGCTGCGAAACATCACCTTCCGCGGTACGACTGCGGCAACTCGCACCGTAACGGTCCGCGCTACAGACGACACGGGACGCGTCAGCGAAGCAGCCACACGCCTGATTCAGGTGACGTAAGCGACAGCCGTACTACCAACAAGTCCTTGACACATACAGCAGGCCAGCGCCGATCAATCTGCACTGGCCTGCTGTCGTTGAGTAGCTGCTCGTCGTCGTAGCCACGGTCGCCAGGGGGTGGACTGAGCGGCATTGACCGCACTTTGCCCCCGCGCTGCTGTGAAAATGGCTGCCATCCGCTGTAACCGTTGACAGTCTCAAATGCACCTTTTATAAGATATATAGCGCTCTATTGGGACTCTATCGGCAATATCACAATTCGCCCCGCGCCATCTCATTCAGAATTCATTTCCGGCCAGGCAATTCTGGTTCGGACTCAGGTCTAAAGTATGTCTACTAAGTCGGGTCATGATGCGGAACGTGTCAATTTCAATTGCAGTTTCGGAAGTCTGTTGCGTAGCCTGCCACTTGTGGCCGGGTTGCTCGTGGGGACTCTGCTGAGTGGTTGCGGTAAGAGCACCGGTGAGGCCGCGTCGTTAAAAGGAACTGTCAAATTCGACGGTCAACCCGTGGCCAAGGGGTCCTTCCGTCTCTCGGCCGAAGACGGCACGCCGGGGCCGGGTGGCTTGAGTCCCATTCAAGATGGCCACTATGAAATTGCCGCCGCGAAAGGCCTGAAGGCCGGCAAATATCTGGTCCTGATCTACGGCTTTGAAGAGACCGGCCGAACCATCCAGGCGGACGAGCAGGCCGCCCCGCGCAAAGAGGAAAAACAGTATCTTCCGCGTCGCTACAACGACGATTCACAACAGAAAATCGAGATCCTGGCAGGTGAAAATGTGAAGGATTTCGAGCTCAGTAAATGATCGGATGGTGGGTACCCTTGACCTGCCCCAGTGGCGACACAGAATGGCTGTGTATATTACATTTGATACTGATTGTGCTCGACAGGGTTGCACCTCTGCAGTTTCGGCTTGCAGTGGGAATCACTTGACGAACTCAAGTGACCGGCAATTTATAGACGCAACTGTCTTGTTGAGTGCGGGTTGCAGTCGATCGCAGCGATTACTATGCAGTCGCGGTATATCAATTGCAGACAGATACGCTGGAGAGACATTCCACTCCGTCACCTATTCCTTTTCGTTGTCACCTCGGATCGACTGCCCTCCGGAAACGCCGGCCAGACTGATCTTCGAGGATGATGCCGCGTTGATTGTGGTATTGGTGGATGGTCGTCACAGATGGGCAGTCGCCTCCGTGAGGAGGCCGGCGTGATGCGATGTTCTGTCGCCATGCCTGACGTCGGTTTAATTCTTATCTTTTCGTTTCTGGAGTTCGGTTCACAATGCAGACTCGTAATTGGCGCGGCTTGCGTCCGCGTGGGTTCACCCTCATTGAATTGCTGGTGGTCATTGCGATCATCGCCGTCCTGATTGCCCTCTTGCTGCCTGCCGTTCAGCAGGCCCGCGAAGCGGCACGACGGAGTCAGTGCAAGAACAATCTGAAGCAGTTGGGGTTAGCGCTGCACAACTATCATGAGACGGCAGGTGCCTTTCCCCCGGCTGCCATTCGGGGAGCGAACTGCGGATCATCGACCGGGCCGACCAGGTGCAACGGGCTGAGCTTCATGGCTCGGCTGACCCCGTTTTTCGATCAAGCGGCGATCTACAACGTTCTCAATTTCTCGGTCGAACCCGCCTGGAACGATACGAACCCGAACGGCTATGCCGTGGCTTCGGCTGCGAAATTACCACTCCTGGTTTGTCCGTCCGATCCTTTGAAGGGCGCCAGTAAGCGGCCGGATTTGGGACCGACCAGCTATATCGCCTGCGTTGGGAATACCGATAACTGGTGTGCAGACCCGGCCTGGTTTGAAGGACAGATGGGAGCCAATAACGCGGCTTATATCTGTAAGTCCCCTCAGAATGGTTTGTCGGTGGTGTTCGGCAACAGTAAGACCAACATTGCGATGATCACCGACGGGACCAGCAACACGATGGTCCTGTCAGAATGCACGATGGGTTGGCCCTATGTGCAGCAAGATAATGCCTTCGCCACCTGTTTGTCGGGAGGGACCGTGGCCCAGACTTCTTACGGTTCGTTGTATGATGCGATGGGCTATAGCTGGATCTATGCCAATGGCATGCAGTCCTGGTCGTTCTCGACCCTGATGAAGCCGAATGATCCGGTCGTCGTCGCCCAGAATAACAATCTGTGCGTGGGCTCACCGTGGGTCGGACCGGCGCGGTTCCGCGCCAGCAGTCAGCACACGGGGGGCGTCCACGTTGTGTTATGTGACGGGGGTGTGCGATTCATCTCGGACAACATCAATCTGACGGTCTGGCAGAACTTGGGCAACCGTGCCGATGGCAACGTCATCGGTGACTTTTAAGCAATCCACCTTATGTTGTAGGACGGGGACTCTTGCCCGTCTGCGAGTTCGAAGCATCAACGCAGACGGGCAGGAGTGCCCGTCCTACATGGCATATTGCACGAGGTCACGCAACTACAGTTTTCGAAATCGAATGTTCTTGAACTCGACCCACATCGGCTTCCCTGCGTGCAGTTGCAACGCCAGGATGCCTTCTTTGAGCGCCAGCTTGGGATCATTGTCAGTAAAGTCCAGGATCAGTTTATCGTTGAGGTAGTGCCAGATGTGGTTTCCCTTGGCCATGATGGTCACGTCGTTCCAGTCGTCCAGCTTGAAGAGTTTCTCAAAGCCGGCCTGGTCGATGAGGTCTGACTTCTTGATGTGCTTGCCGTCCTGATCCCAGGTGGCTTCTTCCCCGACGAGGCAGATCCGGCCGCGTGAGCCTCCTTCGTCATAGATGAAACTACTGGTGTTGGGGAACTTGAGTTCGTTCCGCAGCTCGTGCTGATAACCCCGGACAACCCAGCTGTTGCTGACCTTTTCGGTGATATGCTTCGAGCGATATTGAATTCCCGAGTTGTTGGTCGCATTGCAGCGGAACTGCAACTTCAGTTCGAAGTCACCGGTGGTGCCGTCCTTCCAGATGATGAAAGTGTTGCCCTTGGCCGGATTTTCGACGGTGGTCTCGCCGTGAATGACGCCGTCCTTCACACTCCATAAACGCGGGTCACCGCCCCAACCGGTCAGGTCCTTTCCGTTGAACAAAGTCTGGTAGGCGGGCGCCGGGCCGGGAATCACTGGGGGAGGCTCGGCCTTCACCGTGACGCACGCCAAGGCTACGAGAAGGGTCGACAGTCGAAGCGCGTTGCGAGTCAGCATGTTGGTTCTCCTGGAAGGTCGTCTGGAACACCTGCAGTTTAAGCCAGCGGGAAGCTGGCCGAAAGTCAGACGCCCAGGTGAGTGGTCCAGACTCGGAAATCTGCCGCCCACACATTGGCCTAGCCGAGTGCGGCCGCCAGAGCACCCAGCATCTTGGTCCAACCGGCTTCGGTACGGCTGGCGTACTCGGCCCACTTCGAATCCATTTCGTGGGTCAGGGTCAGTTGCGATCCGGTACCAGTGGCCGTGATGTCGATGCAGACGACGCTTTCCTCGGCGGACGACCCCGTGACGCCCCACGTGAAAACCAGTCGCCGTGGTCGGTCGAGCTCACGATAGTGACCGACATGGTCGATTTCCGTACCTTGGCGTCGGACGAGAAATGAAAATGTGCCCCCGATCCGCGCATCGACCTTCAGATGCACCACTTCCTCATCACGCAACTGGGGGCCGAACATGAATTTGCCGATCATGGCAGGATCCAGCCACGCATCGAAGACTTGTTCCGTCGTCGCCGCGAATTGACGAGTGACACTGACGGTGACTGTCGGAGAGGGACCCATGGGACGTCCTTTCGTGCTGGGATCAATCGATTTCAAGCAGCGACGTGCGCATCAACCATGAGTCTACAAGAATTGGTCCCGTAAGTCGCATGTGTCTCATCAGCACCAGGAATATGGCGGGACATTTGGGACCGGCAACAATTATAGGAGGCACTTCTTGCGCGCTATTCAGCGATCAGTCTGGCAACAGCCGACTACGGAAACAGGCATACTTGATAGGCAATCAGGCAGAGATACATTCCGATGAAGACTGGAATGAGATAGCCCACGCGGAAGCGGGTACCGAACAGATAGTAGTTTT
This sequence comes from Planctomycetaceae bacterium, assembly GCA_028291605.1. Lineage (GTDB taxonomy): Bacteria > Planctomycetota > Planctomycetia > Planctomycetales > Planctomycetaceae > JAKFVC01. The sequence continues at coordinate 7,155 of JAQGHS010000020.1, forward strand.
TGAAGACCAGCAATAACGGAATCCCGGACGCAGTGAGTACGTACTTGCCCACGAGGAATGTTAACAATCCGTAGTTCAGCAGGTGGCTCATGATGGGATTGATTTCTTCACATCCCGTTTGAATCAGCAGCAGGGTAATTGCTGCGTCAACGATCGACAGAGCGAGGAGCAAGACGACTTGAAACAAGGTGTGCGCGGAATACGTATCGACGAAGTAGTGTTGCAAGTGCTCATTCGCTCGACGGTTCAGTGAGCGGTTGCCTCCCGAAATGAGTGCCGCCCAAGGGTTGGTTGGCAGTAGTCGCCTGTCGGGAATTGTTCGCCGCTCTTGATCTTGCTCATAATTGGTAGACATTGCTGGGCCATAGTGTCTGTGGTGTGCATCATTGAAGTAGGATGGTACAAGTCGCTGTCTTAACCGTTACTGACAAGTGTTTACATTGCGTGATTCAAGACAAATATAGCATAACTTCTTCTCAAGGAGTGGCCGGAGCGAAACTGGCCGGTATCGCCTGGGGGGTATCACCCAGAGGTGTCGCCACGGATTGGACCGACCATTGCCCTTCGCCTTCCGAAGCGAACGTCAAGGTAAAGGAACGCATCCCGACGGAAGTGCTGATGTCGATCCCGCAGACATACGGATCTGACGGGGGCAAACCCGTTTCCAGCAACGCCAGTCCGCGCGCCACTGCGTGGACGCTGCCCTCGTCGCGATGGATTTGCATGATACGCACGGATTCAATGCGCAAGGCGGCCGCGGTCTGCCGCAGGGCCACTCCGAGCAGTCCCAGGAACAGCACGATAAAAACCAGAACCAGCATCATGGCAAAGCCAGATCTGGGATGTTGTTTTCTCATGGATCTCTCGCAATTAAAGTGTAGGTCTGCGTGATCCTGCGAAAGTGGAACGTAAGCCTGATTTGTACCTCACCGTCGCCAATATCTTCGACATACAAAGCATCGACATCCTTGGCCACCGTGAATGTCGTGCCAGCGTTTTCGTCCCAGCGTATGAGCTGGTTCGAATCTACGTAATAAGTAATGATAGTATCCGGGTCTCCCCAATCCGCGGTTCCATTGGGGGTTGTTCCACCGTCGAAGCAGAGTCGAAGCTGGGAGTTGTCGGGTTGCATGCGTCCCACGACCTGATATTTGGCCTTCGTTCCCGTTTGGTTGTCTGCCAGACTGCCGGCCAGATCGCGGGTCAGCGATGCGACTGCCAGGTTAGCTTCCTGGGCGATACGGCAACGTTGCGCGACATCCGCGGTCGGTCGTATGAATGCGGACCATGTCGTAGAAATCAGCACCGCCAGAAAGCCCATGAAAGCACTGACAATCGTGGTTTCCAGCAGCGTAAATCCGCGACGCGAAAGATTTGTAGAAGGATTCGCGAGAATTCTTAATGGCAAGCCACGAACCCAAGAAGTCCTACCGATTCCATCGCAACAGTTGTGCTCTAAACAATTCTTCATTGCGGCACCTGCACAGTCACTGTGACATGAGCGGTGACGTCTTCGCTCGAGAGAGATTTCTCCAGCGAGTTGATCTGTATTTCGTTCTTGACGGGTATCAATCGGATCGCGTCCGCCATGACGGGGTCGGCACTCGCGTCGGTCAGTTCGACGGTCAGTGTGCCGCTGGTGATGGATACGATTTTTATACTCTGCCAGGGTCTGCCATCGATGACTTCGCCGCTGGGGGCAACTTGTTGATCAATCGCGGCCTCCCCCTTGTTTTCCGTCCCTTCGAATATCGTAAAGGGAGCCGCTGTCGTCAGCATGTCATGTTCATGCCACGTCGCCCGGACGTCGTACCAGCCAGCGGGAAGTCCCGAGAAGTCCCAGCGGGCAATTGCGGTACCGTCTCCGCCAACATGTTTTTGGCTATTCCCCTGGTAGGACTCGTTTGTTTCGGGTTCCCAGTCGTCACCAACGGTCACGAAACTGGTGTCACTATCGTCCATGACGAGGATCGGCGGCGTCGGCCGGGGACCGGGATCGAAGGCGGTCAGCGAGGCCCCAGCGCCGAGTTTGCGCGCCCAGTCGTCGTTGGATGGCGACAGATAATAGGTGTTATTAGCGTTGAAGCGACTCTCAATCTTTGTGAGGTGTCTCGATTGCATCACGACCAGCGGACCAAGTCCGGCGACGCCGATGGCGAAGACGAGAAACGAAATCTGCAACTCAACGAGTGAGAACCCTTTTCGATTCGGCTTACGTCGCATGCGAGTTCCCTTTCATTGGTAGCCAGGTACGATCGTGGGCTCGCCGGACGCATTGACGCTGCCGGAGACGACGCCCGTCTCGTCAATCGTGAATGCACCGGTCCATCTGGTGCCTCCGATCCGCGTGGCCGTCGCCGTAAAAGCAGTCGTTTCTGCCGAGGGAATATCGTATGCATAAAAACTGGAAGAGGTCACGATTGTCGGATCCAGCAAACCTAGTGATCTGAGCAGGTTGAGATCGCTGGTGTAGCATCGGTATTCCAGCCAGTAGCAGCGTTCTGCGGACCAGATCGCTCGCAGATTTGCTGTGGCGATATCTGCCCGTGATTGATCTACCGCTCGTCGAAAAGAGGGGACTGCCATTGACGTCATAATGCCGATCAGCGTGACGCAGACTAGCAGTTCCACCAGAGAGATACCTCGGCGGCAATTCGGGAGTCCAGGGACGTGCGCAGCAGGAGACTCGGGCGCGGGCGGCCCGATCTGGCGGTGATCAAGTTGTCGACAAATCGTTTTCATCGACGCGAGTTGACCCCCAATGCCGTCTCCAGCGACTGTATTTCACGACTCGTCAGCGTTTTGGCGAACAAGATCCCCAGGACATTTCCATCTGCTTCAACACGGGCGTTGACCACACGTCCCAGGATCTTGCAGTTTTCAGTGACATCGACTTTGCGGCTCGGGCGGAAGATCAGCTCAACCGGATGACCAACCGGCAGAAATCGTCGCGCAAAAATCGCGAGACCGGATTGTCCCAGATCGAGCGCGTGGGCCTTAAACGGACTGACTCCGTCTAATGACTTGACCTCCACGTCAACCAGGAACCGGTTGCGATCAAACTTACGCGGCACCAACTGCTTCACGACGTTCTCCTGTTGTCTAATTTCCTGTCGCTACTTTATTGTCTTATTCCGTGTTTAATCTTTGTCAATCTGTGGCTAAAAAGCTCTTCGTCCTCGTTGCAATTAGTGCACTTTTCCAGCCATTTCGAACATGGGCAAGTAAATCGCGAGCATCAGTCCGGCGATCGTGCTGCCCATACCCATAATAATGATGGGTTCCAGCAACTTGGTCAGCTTGGCAATGAAGCCTTCCATCTTCTCTTTATAATAGGGTGCAATCTGGTCCATGACCGATGACAGTTGTCCAGATTCTTCACCAATCTTGACCATGTTCGTCATCATCGTTGTGAACAGACCAGTCTCTTCCAGAGCCGCGGCCAGTGGACGACCGGCCGAGACGCGCCCTGCCGCCTGGATCAGAGCATCTCGATAAATGGGATTGGTATGGAACACGGATTGTAATGCCGTCATGGTTTCCAGCATGGGAATACCGCTCTTAAGGAGCAGGCCGATGTTTGAGGAGAAGCGGTACATGGCCCCCTGCACCATCAAGTCGCCGATCATGGGCAGCGCCAGCCCAATACCGCCGACACGCCGCCGACCCCCTTCCGTCTTCATGTATTGACGAAACGCGACGGCGACAGCGATCACCCCTATTAAGATATAGATGCCGTACTTAACGACAAATCCCGACGCATCCACAACAAACTGCGTAATGCCGGGCAACGTCGCCCCCATGTCTTTAAACATCGCGGCAAATGTGGGAACCACCAGCCACAACATGACAGTTACGGCCACAATCGCGACGATGATCAGAATAATTGGATACATCAGGGCGCCGGTGAGCTTCCGCATTGTTTCGCGGGTCTCACGAATCTGCTTATTCAAATCGAGCAATACAGCGCCCATCTTCCCTGTAATTTCGCCGGTATGGATGATCTCGATCCAATGCGGTTCAAACAGGTTGGGGTGATCGGCTGCGGCCAGGTAGAGCGGGCTACCGGCCGCAATCCGTTCGCCGATTTCTTCGAGCACCTTGCGCATCTTGATGCTTTGGCTTTGCTCGGCGCAAATCGTGATGGCCTGCATCAGGGGCGTGCCGGAAGAAATCAGCGTGGAAAGCTGCTGAAAGAAAGTCATCTTGTCGTCCATCGTAACCTTCTTATGAGGTTTGCTCGATACTCGAGCCCGCGCGATGAACCAGTCTTCAAATGCCATAATTCGCTTTCGCTTCCACTCAACTCACGCCAGAAGGCAGGGTGAGGAGCTCAATTACCGTAACGATCACTTCGGACTAAAAAACCCCTATTGTCAGAACGCGATTAGTGAATACCACTTATTCTTCCGCCATGCAGACGGTGAGTGCTTCTTCCAAACTCGTCAGCCCCATTCGGACTTTGTCCAGGGCATTGTCCGCCAGTAGTTTCATCCCTTGTTCGCGAGCAGACTCCCTTAATTTCGGCAACGGTGCTCGCGATTGAATCAAGTTGCCCATCTTGGCCGTGATCCGGAGGACTTCGAATACACCCAGTCGTCCTTT
>JAQGHS010000033.1 GCA_028291605.1 Planctomycetaceae bacterium
AAATCGCTGGTTTCGAAGATCCCGTCGGTTTGTTCAGCGATCGCCCGGATGACGTCCGGAAAGGTGATGCGTCGCTCCAGCGAGTCCGGCAGTTCGGTTCGGCCCGAGTAGGTCGCCGGCTGAAAGCTGACCCCCGTGATCCACGGACGCTCGAGGCCAAACTTGACGATGGCTCCGATTTCGTCGTCGTTCACGTCAGCCTGCAGAGTCGAGACCAGGATCGTGCGAATGCCGGCCTCACCGAGTGCAGCGACTGCCTTCAGCTTGATCTGCGCCAGTGGTTCGCCGCGGATGGCGGTGTAGGTTTCATCTTTCAAGCCATCGAACTGAAGGTAGACTTCAAGTCGCGTGCGGAATTTTTGCAGGCAGGCGACGAGGGCCGGGTCGTGGGCGATGCGGACGCCGTTGGTGTTGACCATGACGATGTCGATGGGGCGACTACAAGCGTATTCCAGAATCCGCTCGAACTCGGGATGGATGGTGGGTTCGCCACCAGACAACTGCAGGACTTCAGGGTGGCCTTCGACGGTGATCAGTCGCTCGATGGCCGTGACGCATTCCTCATACGACAGGTGTCGTCCCCCGGGACCGCTGGCGGAGTAACACAGCGGGCACTTGAGATTGCACGATTCGGTCAGCTCCACCAGCCCGATGCAGGTGTGCTGTTCGTGTTCGGTACACAGTCCGCAATCGAGCGGACAGCCTTTGCTGGGCTCGACGCCGAATTCGCGCGGCACCTTGCCGGGGACGCTGAATTCCATCCGGTCATACTGGCTGGCGTCGCTGCAAATGAAGTCTTCGCGAATGCCGTGGGTGGGGCAGGTCTTGCGAAAGTACACGCGATTATCGCGAACCAGAATCTTCGCTGGCACGACTGCCATACATTCCGGGCACAGCGATTGAGTGAGCCCCAGAAACGTGTAATCGGACACAGGGAGTGTTGTGGGCGGCAAGGTCGTGGTCATGCGGGGTGTCCAGATGAGAGGTCAGATGGGACCATTCTGGCTGTGTGGACACATGCTGACAATACCACGAGATCACGAATTACGTTTCGAGAGTTACCCGACCGCGATCAACGCCAGAGAGATTAGATTGGCAGCCTATTAGAGCGTTATCACTTTTCATTTGCGGCGGGACGGGGTAGCCCAGATTCTTGAATCTGGGTGAGCAGAGCGAACAAGAGGTTTGGGCTCCTTCGATCTGCAGCTCGCCTGAGGCGCTGCCCTTTCAGAACAGACCCGGCTTACCTGGAATTCCATAGGTCGCCCGCCGCAAAACAATCAACCTCTTGTTCGCTGCGCTCACCCAGATTCAAGAATCTGGGCTACCCGGTGGCGTATGGGACAGCGGTCAAATGTCGCAGGACGCAGTGAACTCGGTTCTGGGCACGCCTGCCGACCTCATGTTACATTACTCCGCAGGGAATTCTGTAGGCGAATCCGGCCAGCGCGAGATGCGGTCGATCCAGCCGAAGAAGCGGTACCAGAGCCAGCTTCCCACGAGGGGGATGATGCAGTAAGAGCAGATCAGTGGGGAGGTCCGGAATCGACCTTGAATTGGTCGAGCCTGACGTACTGCCTGGGAGATCCAAGGGCAGTAGATTTCGATCAACGCGATGTTCACGATCAATAAGATCAGGAATATCGGTGCGGCGGTTAGTCCATACAAGACCTTCGTGATGAAGCTGAATTTCACTAACCGGCACGCGATCAAGACCGTCGGTGCGTAGGCCAGCAGAAGCACGCCCAACATGACCAACCATCGAATCAGAGTTTCCATCATGTTGGCTGCAGGCCATTCGCCAGCGCTGGGTACGCCGGCCGCGGTGACTTAGTTCGCCTGAATGCGGAACAGCGACTTCTCGCCGCGGATGAACAGGGCTCCGTCGCCGATTGCGTAGGAGGCCTGGGCCTTCTCTCCAATGGGGTTCTTGGCGACCTCTTCGTAGGCTCGACCCGGCTTCAGGATGGTTGTTTCGCCGGCTTCATCCAGCAGGAAGATGTGGCCATCCGCGTAGATTGGCGACGATGAGAAATTGCCGCCGACGCGTTGCGTCCAGATCTGGTCTCCGGTTTCGGCGTCCAGGCACGTCGCGACTCCCGCGTCGCTGATCATATAGAGCTGTTTCTCAATCAGCAGCAATGACGCACTATGCGGGACTCCCTTGTCGACTTTCCAGGCGGTGTGGGTTTCGGTGACGTCGCCTTTCCCGTCGGGGCGAATGGCCAGCAGACTCGGGCGGTCGTAGCCGCTGCAGACATAAATCAAACCATTGCCGAACACCGGTTTCGGAATCACGGAATAGCCGGCTCCGTACTTGACCTTCCAAATCTCCTCACCCGTCTTGGCATCGTAGCTGATAACGGCTCCGGGGCCAGGGCTGACGATCTGGGTCTGTTTGCCCTGTTTGAGCACTAACGCTGTCGTGAACGCAAATTTCTTCGGGGCATCGGGTTCGGACCGCGGAGTTTTCCACGCGATCTTACCGGTCTTGGCGTTGAGGGCCACCACGAACTGCACGTCACCACCGTCGCAACTGACGATCAGATTGCCCTCGGCGAGGACTGGCGACCCGCCGCTGCCGTGGACGTGGGCGTAGATCAGCTCTTCGTTCTTCCAGAGAATCTTGCCGTCGAGGGTCAGGCAGGCGGTGCCGTGGGTGCCGAAATGGACGAAGAGATGCGTTCCGTCGGTGAGCGGGGTCGGGCTGGCGTAGCTGTTTTTGGGATGGATCTTGTTGGACCGCTTGCCGTCGGTGACGAAGATCTCTTTGTTCCAGATCAGTTCACCCGAATGCGCGTCATAGCAAATCGTTCGCAGCGATTGGGCGTCTTTGGGCTCTTCGACCGGTTCGGCGGTCGTCAGGTACAGGCGGTGATTGTAACAGATGGGCGAGGACCAGCCCTTGCCAGGTACGGCGATCCGCCAGGCGACGTTTTCGGTGTCGGTCCACATGGTGGGCAGGCCAGTGGCGGCAGAATGTCCGTCTCCTGCCGGGCCGCGGAATTCGGTCCATTCTTCCGCAGAAAGTCCCGCACCCCAGAACGCCAACACCACGGCCGTGATCAAACCAGAACGCGACATTTCGAGACGTCTCCTAAAGTGAGAGCGCACTTGGGGGTATTTTCTGTGGTGGGATAGGCTTCCAGCCTGTCATCTCTAGTCTAAAAATGACAGGCTGGAAGCCTATCCCACTGGTCGATTACGTATCTTCGATCTTGATGAGTTCCAATTTCTGCGTCGTGCGGGGCAACTGGATTTCCACCTTGTCTCCGACCTTTTTGCCCAGCAAGCCTTGAGCGAGAGGGCTGGAGGTCAGGATCTTCATGACCGGTCCGCTATAGTTGTCTTCACCGGGGCCGACGAACTCGTAGATCTCTTCAGAGTCGTCCGACAGGTCTTTGACCGTGACGCGGCTGCCGAACGCGACGATGCCTTTGGGCATGGTCGATTTGTCGACGATATACGACGCTGCGATCTGTGTTTTTAACTGATTAATTCGCGCCTGGGTCATCCCCTGGGCTTCGCGCTGGCCGTGATACTCGGCGTTTTCGCTCAAGTCACCTTCTGCACGCGCTTCAGCGATTTTTTCGGCAATCCGCGGCATCTCGACATCTTCGAGTTCCTTAATCTGTTCGCGGAGCTTGTCGTAACCTTCTTGTGAAATCGGGTGCCGTTCCATTCCCACTCCTTCGTCCGCGCCGTCGATTCAACGATGCGGGATCACGCAGCCCTGCCGTTGGTCTCAAGAGACGCGGCGATTGATAGCATTGAGGGACAGATTCCATCTACACAAAACTAAAAGTAGGGGCGGTCCGTGGGCCGCCCCTACTTTGGTCTGATGTTTAATGTTACACAATTCTGTAGTCGAAAACCCCTCTCAGCAAGAGATTTGGGGGTTTCATCGAAAATCACCCGTCCCGCGAGAAGAGGCCCTGAGCTCCACGCGACGAGTCAGTTCCCACCAATTATTTACATGAAGTCTAGCGATTCGCAAGTCTGCTTTTCAATACAGATCTACACGGACGACCATTGGTTGCTCTTCGCGCTCCCCAGGACGGCATCGACGACTTTCTGAGTTTCAATCGATTCGCGGAAGGTGGGCGAGCAGGGCTTCTTGTCACTCAGCGACTGCAGGAAGTCGGCGACTTGATGCACAAACGTGTGCTCGTAGCCGATCTGGAGGCCTGGCACCCACCAGTGCTTCATGTACGGGTGGTCGCTGTCGCTGACATGCATCGAGCGCCAGCCACGGACGATGCCTTCGTCTTTATAGTCGAAGAACTGCAGCCGATGCAGGTCGTGCAGATCCCATTTAATCGAGCCATTTTCGCCGTTGATCTCGAAGGTGTATAAGGCTTTGTGGCCACGGGCGTAGCGGGTGGATTCGAACAGACCCAGTGATCCATTGGAGAACCGGCACATGAACGCGCAGGCATCGTCGATACTGACTTTCTCGACCTTGCCCGTCAGCTGGTGCTTTCGCTCTTTGATGAAGGTTTCGGTCATCGCATTGACAGTGCTGATGCCACCGTTCAGCCACAAAGCAGTATCAATGCAGTGGGCAAGCAAGTCTCCAGTCACGCCGCTGCCAGCCACAGCAGCATCCAGGCGCCACAACGCAGCACCACCTTGGGGCAGGTCGGCGGAGATCGTCCAGTCTTGCAGGAAGTTGGCTCGATAATGGAAGATTTTCCCCAGTCGACCGGAATCAATAATCTGCTTGGCAAGCGTGACGGCCGGAACGCGGCGGTAGTTGTACCACACTGTATTAGCAACGCCCGCCTTCTCGACGGCATCGGCCATTTCTTCGCCTTCGGCCGTGTTCATCGACAGCGGTTTCTCACAGAGAATCATCTTGCCATTCGCGGCGGCGGCGAGGGCGATTTCTTTGTGAAGGTTGTTCGGCGTACAGATATCAATCGCGTCGATATCCTTTCGCACCACGAGTTTACGCCAATCAGTTTCAGTTGATTCATAGCCCCACGTGTCAGCAAACGCCTGGCATTTGGCTTGATCACGGGCGCAGACGGCCTTGAGCACCGGGTGGTATTCGAGCTCGAAAAAGTTGTTGACCTTGCGGTAGGCGTTGGAATGGGTCCGGCCCATGAATCCGTAGCCCACCAGGCCAATATTGAGCGGTTTCGACATGTGTTGTCGTCCTTCATTTTCTATGGGTGATCAATCAGCAGATGGAGCGAAATATATCGCCTGTGAAACAGGCAGGCGAGCGTCCGGCGTAAGCCGGATGGTTTTTAGCGAGCGTCGAAGTCGAGCGAGATGAGCCTTTTGTGATCGGCCGATTAAGTTGATTCGTTCCTTGTTCTGAAAATCCCCAATTCTTTCCGACTCAGAATCCCAACAGCCAGTCCCAACTCCTGAATCGCTGCAGTATTGAATGAATTCCCCAATAGGGGATATGTCACATAGCCCAGGGGTGCCCGCTCCCGCGGGCTACCCTGGGTAGACAATTAACATCGAATCCTACCCTGAAAGGGTTGCGTCATTAGCGTTATCATTCTCAAGGAAATGCCGCAGACGGAACCCTTTCAGGGTACGATAACCCCTTGGGATACCCACCCAGGGTAGCTCGCAGGTGCGGGCAACCCTGGGCTATGAGACATAACCCCTGCGGGGTATTTTTGGGCTCAGCATGTTACCCATGAGTAACCAGAAGCGGTCCATTTACGGGTCGTCGTTTGAGGTTTTTGTCGGGGCCGCTTGATTTAGATGAACGTTTTCGGACTTTGTGACTCGCTAAAAACCATCCGGCTTACGCCGGACGCTCGCCTGGTCGGTTGTTTTTTTGCTATTCCTTCCAACCGTGCGCGTCACGCACAGCGATCATGGCGGCGAGGATGTCGTTCCATGTTTGTTGCTTCATCAGTACTTCATTCGGGAACATGCACCCGTCCCAGCAAACGTGCCGAATGCGTTCCGTCTTGTTGCCGTAGTTGTCGCGCAACCAGAATCCGGCATGGTGCGGGATATTCAACTTGCCGTTCGGATCATTGGCGAGGCAGTGGCGGCCAGTCTTATCGTGAGAACCGCTGCCTTTGACCGTGGCATCGTTCTGGGCAATGTGGAAGTCGATCGTCCAGGGGCGAAGTGCGGCAGTCAGCGTCTTGAGGGCTTCGTCCAGCTTCGAGCCATCCTTCCAGTCGTATCCAGCGGGCAGGAGTGCATCTTCCGGAGCGTTGTACCCCAACGTGTAGAGCAGGGTATGTGCCATATCAGCCTGGAACCCCACGACACCGGGGCGGTCTGTCAGTTCGAGCAACTGGACCATCCGTCGCCAGCTATGCATACCGGCCCAGCAGATTTCCCCTTCAGCCGCGAGGCGTTCGCCGAAATCCTTGGCGACATCAGCCGCTTCGCGAAATGTGGCAGCGATCCGCTTCTGGTTCGTTTCGGGATCCTTGGCCCAATCGCCAGGGCCGGCGGCCGTATCAATGCGGACGACTCCATTGGGGCGAACTCCCAATTTGCGTAGCTTTTCACCAATCCGGCAGGCCTTGCGAACGGCCGTCACCCAGTTCTTGCGCTGAGTCTCATCGCCCATCGCCGAACCGTCAAACCACACGGGAGCCACAACGGTACCGACTTCAAATCCCTTCGAGGTAATCTTGTCGGCCAACTTCTTGATGCCGTCGTCGTCCAGGTCAATCGATATATGCGGCTCATACAGAAACAGGTCAACACCGTCAAACTTGACGCCGTTGACCTCGGTCTTGGCCGATAGGTCGAGCATGGTGTCGAAGTCGATGAATGGCTCGGCATCCGGAGAACCTTTGCCCACGATACCGGGCCACATGGCGTTGTGAAGCTTCGGGAAATTGTTGCCGGTTGACATTGGGGTGCCTCTTCGGGGTATCAGGTGTTTTTGCCAAGTGGCGGGGTCGATTTGTCCCGCCTGATCTGTGCCACAGATTTTACGAAAAGCCGACCGCAATTGCGGCCGGCTTTCCGTCAATCATTCCGCATTTCAAGTTACTTTTTTTTCAGGTTCTTGTGCGCACCGATTTCAGGTGCATCTGGGCTCGCATCTGGGCCGAAGTAGCGCAACGCAACCAACGGTTCGGTGCCGGTGTTCTCCACGGTCACGCCTTCCTTCGCGGCCGATTCGGTGACGAAGACTTCGTCGTCGGTCATCTGGCCGTAACGGATCATCGCGGGGGTTTGGAGGCGGAGTTTGCCAATGTAGCCTTCGCCCTGGACGGTGATCCAGCCGTAGGCGCCGCCGTCCTTGATCACGCACTTCTTGCCGGGATCGACGGTCAGTTCCTTGGCCGTGAACAACTGCTTGCCGGCGAACTTGCCGTAGACGATCCAGCGGTCGACGTAGCCTTCTTTTTCGGTGTGGGCGACGGGGACCGGTTCGAGGTAATGGTTGTCCTTGAAGTTGGGATCGACGTTCTGATCCCAATCCAATGCCTCCACCATGTACTTGTTGTCGTTGTGCTTGGCTTCGGGGAAGTCCTTGGTCAACAGGGCTCGCGGTACGGCGCGGCCTTCGACGAGAGACTGGTACATGCCAAACACGTCCGAACCCCATTGCGGTTCGTAGGTGACCAGCGAACCGGGGGCGTGCAGCACGCACGGCGGGATCAACCAACCGGTGCCCGGTTGCAGGCGGTAGGCCTTGGAATAGTTGAGGATCCCATTATCCCCCTCGTTCCAGCGGTCGAGGCAGCGGACGATATCCTGCTTGGTCGTACCCGGTTCAAAGCCCATGAATGTGTAGGGGAAATTGTTCCCGATAGCGTTCATCTGAGGCGGGAAGTAGTAGGACTCGGGCTTCCCTTCCTGGCCGACCAGCTTGGCTTGCTTGTCGTTTTGGTGCATGTGATGGGGGATGGGCCCCATGTTGTCGAAGAATTTCGAATAGACCGGCCAGCGGTTGTATTTCTTCCAGATGCTCTTGCCGACGATTTCGGCACCCAATTCCGCGACGGCGTCGCGCAGGGTGAAAGTCTCCTTGCCGAAGACACAGAAACTGAGACCCTCCGTCGGGCCGCGGTTGTCGTTCATGGCGATGGTAGTCGAACCAAACCAACGCTCGTCGATACCGCCGCGATGCGTTCCCATCGCGTAGTAGTCATTGGGGTGCAGCTTGAGCCGCTTGCCCGGCTGCAGGAACGAACGAGGAACCCAGGTCGGAGACAGACGTAAAATTCCACCACCATCGGTTAGCGCATTACTTGCGAGCGTCGCCACATCGGGCATGTCAAACCTAGCTCCTGAACGAGGGAACTGCGTTTCGCGAATCGAGATATATTGTCGAAAACGACAAGATCGAACGCGAAATCTCGCCGGAACGACGGGGCGTTCTATTCTCGAACCCATTCTTGTACCGCTGGGACAATTGGCATTCAAGGATGGGCGCGGTGTCGCACGGAGTTTGAGACGATTGTGGCCGGATACATCAAGAATGACGAATGACGAAATCCGAATGACGAAAGAATGTCCAATGACCAAATCCGAATGGTTTGCTGATCGCATCAGCATTTACTGTTCTCCGATTGGTCATTCGGACTTGGACATTCTTCCGTCATTCGGGTTTCGTCATTCGTCATTTCCCGATTGACTCCTTACGGCGGCTGTCGTAAGCTGCGATTGGGTTACGACGGCTGCCGTAAAGGAGAACCGTGATGGCCGAGGGGATGCCGACTTTGGGTGAGATGGAAATGCGCGTGCTCCGCCTGGTGTGGCAGTTGCAGCCATGTACCGAGCGGCAAGTCAGCGATTTGATTATTGCCGAACGCGAAGTCGCCCGGACCACCGTGTTGAAGACGTTGCAGCGGTTGGAAGCGAAACAGTTGCTGGAACGAGTTCCCGATTCGAGTCCCGTTCTATTTCGGGCTCTCGTCGAACAGCAACGAGTGCTACCGACGCTCGTTCGTCGCTTTGTGGATGATGTGCTGGGAGGTTCTGCGGATCCTCTCGTGGCGTACTTTTCCGGGTCTGGAAAACTGTCGCCGAAAGATCTGACCGCCCTGCGCGAGATCGCCCGCAAGCTGGGAGAACCGACTCATGAATAGCTTCGATTTCCAGTCGATCAATGCGTTGGCGGAGCGCTGGGTAGAAATCATCTGGGCCATTTCGTGGCAGTTCTGTGTTCTGGGACTGGCCGTTTTGTTGATCCACTGGTCGCTGCGGCGGGCGCCCCCGAATTGGCGTTATTGGCTGTGGCAGATTCTGGCCATCAAGCTGCTGTTGATGCCGTTCTGGACGGCGGCTGCTCCGTGGCCGCGGGCGACGGCTGAATCGCTCTCAGTGAAAGCTGACTCCGACGCGAAATTGTTGCAGAATACGAGCGTCGGTGCCGGTTTGAACGAGCCGAATGGATCGGTGGAAGTTCCTTTGGATCCGGAATTCGCGAGCAATACGGTTCCTGACCGAGATCCAACGGCGCTCGCTCCAAGTCTAGACGGGCCGGTGGTCAGCACCAAGCTTGTTGCCACGAAGGTAAACACCCGGCCGCCCGCGATAATTCAAGATACGGCGGGATTCCCAGCAAGCGGCCAATCGGCCACCGGAAAAATTTCTCGTCCGTTGGAGAAAGCCTTCCTGCCATTCTCGTGGCAGTCTTGGTTGATGCTGACCTGGCTGTTGGGCGTGAGTTGGTATGTTCTGCGGATTGTCTGGCAAGGAGCAGCACTCAGCCGGCGACTTCGCGATGCTCAACCCGCCGCACCGCAATTGTTGCAACAAGTACGTGACGCGGCCGTACAACTGGGGCTGACGCGCATTCCCGAGGTGCGAATTCTGGAGCAGGACCTATCGCCGTTCGTGTGCGGCCTGTGGCGTGCGCGGTTAATCATGCCCCGCGCAGTGTCTGAATCCTTTACGCCTGAGCAACTCAATCTGGTGTTGCTGCACGAACTGGCACACGTGCGGCGACGAGATCTCCTCTGGGGTTGGATTCCTGAGATCGGTCGAGTCGGCTTTTTCTTTCATCCCCTGGCGCATGTGGTGTGCAACCAGATTCGGTTTGAACGCGAATTGGCCTGCGATCAACTGGCCATGATATCATCGGGCCGGGATGCGGCCACCTATGCAGATACGCTGGTCAAAGTGGCCGGACAATTTTCCAGTCCTGATACGCCAACATTTGCTGCGGTCGAGAGTTTACAGAATTAGCGCGGTTTCAAATCCGCCGATCGCTGGTGTGGTCAGGTATGTCAGTTCCGATTTCCATGCAATTCTGCGGTGGAAAGGTCTCAATCAACATGTCTTCGTCATTCGGTCCCTGGTCGACTTCCATGTCAACCGGGATTCGCGTTGAACTCAATGCCTTCTGGAGCAGGAGAATGGCTATGTTGCCTGAAGTTGCCCGCTTGAAGTCTGGGTATTCGGGGTACAACCGCTGGTGTTTGGTTTTGTTGGGAGTGGCACTTCTGGCGTGGCCCACATGGTGCGGGACTGCCCAGTCGCAGAATGTTCCAGCGAAGGCTGCGGCGACTCCAATGCCTGCATCGATTGATGCTCCCGTAAAGACCGGCGGGGCGGTTGGCACTCCAAGTCCGAGGATGAATCCCTCCGCAGCGAGAAATCAACAGGTGCGAACTCTCAACGCACCACCCGAGATCGAAAGTCATCCACAAGTATCGCCTGCCGCACAAATGATTTTCGCGGAACTCAGTCAGCCGACGACATTCGACTTGACAGATGAAACGTTGGACGGCGTTGTTAAGCTCCTGGCGGCTGAGCACAAACTCAACGTTGTAGTGGACAAGAACGAACTTCAGAAAGAGGGTGTTTTCACCGCTGCTGCGACGATTACTCTTAAGGTCAGGGATATCTCGTTAAGCAACGCCTTGAAACTCATCTTGGATTCACTGAATTTGGGAATCTGCGTCGAAGACGATGTTCTGAAAATCACCACGAAAGCCAAGTTGTCTGTCTCTGCCAATCGAAGATCGACTCGCACCTATCCCG
>JAQGHS010000056.1 GCA_028291605.1 Planctomycetaceae bacterium
AGGTCGTCGGCATGCTGGGCACATTCGGCCGCGGCCCGAGTCAGTTCATCTATCCCGTCGCTCTCGCCCAGGACGATCAAGATAACCTCTATGTCTGCGAATATGGCGACAACGATCGCGTCCAAAAATTCTCACCGAGCGGTGAGTTCCTGATGCAGTTTGGTAGCTTCGGAACCAAGCCCGGGCAGTTCATGCGTCCCAGCGGCATCGTCTGGCACGACCACAAGATTTATGTCGTCGATGCTTTCAACAATCGCATCCAGTACTTCGCCGACTCCGGCGAATATCTTGGAGTCTTCGGCAACAGCGCCGAGGCCGAGCTGAACTATCCCTACGATCTGACCCGCTCGCCGACGGGTGACTTTTTCGTCGTCGAATATGGTGCCGGTCGGATCTCCAAATTCAATCCACAGGGACAGCTTGTCGGTCGCACGGGAGGCACGGGGCATGGGGCGAAGCAACTGGATACTCCCTGGGGGATCTCGGTCGATGAACATTCACGAATCTGGGTGGCGGATACCGGCAATCGCCGGATAGTCGAGTGGCAACTTTGAATTTCCTGCAGCGCATTCTGAACAATCTCCTCCCATCCGCGCGACGACGGGTGCGGTGGTGGGATGCTGCGCCGCTGGTGATTTTTCTCGCCCTCTTCTGTGCGACGTGGGTCTCACTGGAATGGACGAATACGCTGCTCTTCGCCCGACCTCGCGCCTTGGTCTGGTTGAACCTGTGCCCGTGGATCTGGTGGTTGTCGCTTGTAGGCTATGCGGGACTCGGCCGCGCTCGGGCCACATGTACGCTCTTCGTTCGCCTGGCGATCATTGGCATGTTTGTAATGCTACTCGCCGAGCCGCGGATGGTGCGCACGCGCGATGTCATGTCGGTGGTCTATGCCGTCGACCTGTCTGATTCCATCGGCGATCGTTCCACAACTTCGGCCCTGGAATTCGTCACCAAGACGGCCACCGGCAAACCGGAACGTGATGAAGCCGGCTTGGTAGTGTTCGGCCGGGAAGCCTCTGTCGAACTGCCACCGCGGATGTCGTTTCCCTTCGAAGCGATTAACTCGCAAGTCGACAAGGATGCCACGAATCTCGAACAGACTCTCAGCCTGGCGGCGGCACTCGTTCCTGAAGAAAACCAGGGCCGCATCGTCCTCATCAGCGACGGCACGGCGACCGATGGAAATCTCGGGCGCGTTCTCGACGAGCTGAAAGCCCGGAACATCGCGGTCGACTTTCTACCCGTTCAATACAACTATTCGAACGAAGTCTGGCTCGAGCGTCTGGAATTGCCGACTGCCATCAAGATCGGCCAGGCGTTCGAGGCGACCACGGTGTTGTCGTCGCTCACGGGGGGCGAAGGCAAGCTGATTCTCAAGCAGAATGGCCAGCCGATCCGTCAACTTGATGTGAAATACCAGGCGGGCAAGAACCGGTTTGCCTTCCCCGTCACCCTGACCGAAGCGGGATATTACGAGTACACCGCGTCGATCGTCGTCCCCCGCAATCAGGATCAGTTACTGCAGAACAACACGGTCCTGAACGACATCTACCTGGAGGGTGAAGGCCGGATTCTGGTCGTGACCGATTCACAGGGGGACCAGCGAGACTGGCAGCGTTTGGTCTCTGTCATGCGAGCCTCACAACGAGCGGTGGAGATCAAACCCGCCTACGAGCTGCCCCGCGATGCGGCTGCGTTACAACCTTACGATGCCATCTTGTTTGTGAATGTCGGTACCGACTCCTTCGACACCGTTCAGATGAAGGCAGTGCACGACGCGATCTACGATCTCGGCGTCGGCTTCGCCATGATCGGCGGAAAAAACAGCTTCGGTCCTGGCGGCTACCACAAGACGCCGATCGAAGACGCGCTGCCGGTCTCGATGGATGTCTCGCAAAAGAAAGTGCTGCCTAAGGGGGCACTCGTCATCGTGCTGCACACCTGCGAGTTCCCCGAAGGGAATACCTGGGCCAAGCGCATCACCAAACAGGCAATCAAAGTTCTCAGCCCGCAGGATGAAGTCGGCGTGCTCGACTATGAAGGGGGCGACCATTGGGTCTTCGAAATCACCGCAGCCAGCAAATATGACGACCTCGTCACCAAGATTAACGCTGCCTCGCCCGGCGACATGCCGAGTTTCGTCAGCACGATGCGCAAGGGCCTGGAAGCGCTGAAGCTCAATGACTCGGCGACCAAGCACATGATCATTATCTCCGACGGAGATCCACAACCACCCGATCCCGCCTTAATCCAGGATTTCGTGGATAACGAAGTCAGCGTGTCGATGGTCGCCATCGAACCGCACGGCGGGCAGGAGATCTCCAAGATGCGGATGATCTCTGCGGTTACCAATGGCCGCTATTATTTCCCGACCGATCCCGATCAACTGCCGGCTATCTTTATTAAAGAGGCCAAGACGCTGCGGCGGAATATGATTCAGGAAAAGGATTTCATTCCCGAAGTCCAGCTTGTTTCGCCCATTCTAAAGGGCTTGAACGGACTGCCGCCGCTGCACGGCTATGTGCTGACATCAGCCAAGAAGAACTCGCAACTCATTCTGCGGGCCCCCTCAGAAGATGAGTCGAATCCCGAGGTCGATCCCATCCTCGCCGTGTGGCGCTATGGTCTGGGAGCCACCGCCGCCTTTACGTCCGACTTCTCACCAGGGTGGGGTTCAGACTGGCTCGAGTGGGATCAGTTCACACCATTTATCAAGCAAATGCTGACTGAGATCGCTCGCGTCCGTAAAGAGGGTTATCTGCGAATGTCCACTTATATTTCAGGTGGCGAAGGGGTCGTGGTCGTCGAAGACTTCCACCCGGAAGAGGGATTTTTAGAGGTCCAGGCGCGGGTCTCTGGGCCACATAACAAGTCGCAGCAAGTTCAGCTCAAACAAGTCAGCCCGCGGCGCTATCAGGCCTCGATCCCCCTGTGGGGAGCCGGCCGCTATCACGTCACGGCAGCCGGTGCGGGGAGTGGCCGCAAGGAGAATACCTTCGGTCGGATGATTGTTTCCTACTCACCCGAATACCTCCGCTTCCGATCCAATCCCCAGGCCATCAACGACATCATTCAGCGCACCGGCGGCCACATGTTGACCAAGAATTCCACCGCCGAGGAAATCTACTTGTCGCGCCGTCAGCCGCAACGCAGCTCACAACCGATCTTCGATGTCTGGCTGATGGTCCTCGCCTGCCTGATTCCGCTGGACGTCGCTCTACGGAGAATCCAGATCGACTGGCTGCTGATCAGAAGTTGGTTCAGCTTCCGACGAACGGCTCCCGAAGCTTCGACTGCCACAATGAGTGCGCTGCTGGAACGTCGGCAAATAGTGAAAGCCCAAATTGAAACACGCCGTTCCACCGAGCCTCCGCCACCAGATCTGAGAGAACGCCTGGCAAAGGGACGGCAACCATCGCCTGCGGCGCCGGCGAGTGGTACCAGCCAACCGCCCACATCCGCGCCGCCAGCCAGTCCACCGGCGGACACGGGTACGACAGGACGATTGAAAGAACTGAAACGTCAACGCGAAGCAGAGAAAAAGAAAGAGTCGGAGTAAGCGCCAGCGGTGCGTGCTCAAACTAATCGAAGTCGATCCTCAAATGTTAACAAATGCAAATAGGTCGAAATTAACAAGGTATGCAACGATCGTGTTGTTATTGGCCGGAGTCCTCGCAGTTCTGTTTGAGCAATGTACGGGGCCAATTATCTCTCAATATAAGTTGAAACAACTGACAAAAGGACTTCCGCAAGATGCCGTAATTCGCCTGATCGGTTTGCCGGCTTCAAAGAATTCCAAAACAGAGTGGATCTATGAGAGATGGGGGAACTGCGGTTGGGCAACAGTCCATTTCAAAGAGGACGGCTCGTTTAGCAGTGTGAGTCAGGAAGTGGTATTTCCCTAGCTGGAACGGGCATTCTGTAACCTATTGAATCGATATCAAACTCTGGCAAAACAATGCATAACCACCGCGAGCTGCGCTCGTGGCCTTAAAGAAGACTTCCCAACAGGTATTACATTATGTCCACAGCAACCATCTCCGATACGTCCATGCTGCAAGCCGAAGCCGATGACTTTAAAGCGACCTTCGCTGCCGTACGGCAAGAAGTCAGCCAGGTCATCGTCGGTCAGGAACGCGTCGTCGAAGCGACGCTGACCTCGCTGTTCTGCGGCGGCAATATTCTGCTGGAAGGGGTGCCCGGGCTAGGTAAGACCGAGCTCGTGAAAGCTCTCTCACGGGTGCTAGACCTGGAATTTCGCCGCATTCAGTTCACGCCCGATTTGATGCCGGCTGACATCATCGGCACCAACATCATGTCGACCGATGAAACCGGCAAATATCGCTTTGAATTTCGCCGCGGCCCGATCTTCACTCAATTGCTGCTGGCGGACGAGATCAACCGCGCGTCTCCCAAGACGCAATCGGCTCTGCTGGAGACTATGCAAGAAGGGTCAGTCACAACCGGCGGCACGATGTATACGCTGACCCAACCGTTCTTCGTCATGGCGACGCAGAATCCGCTCGAACAAGAGGGAACCTATCCGCTCCCCGAAGCTCAGTTGGACCGCTTCCTGTTTAAAGTTCAAGTCCCTATCCCCAATCGCGCCGAACTCAATGAAGTAGTCGGAAGGACGATCTTAAAACGCCCGGTCATGCCCGCCAAAATCTTGAACGGCGTCCGCATTATGGAGCTGCGGACAGTTCTCGATAAGGTGGTGGTCGTCGATTCTCTGCGCGACTACGCCGTGCGATTAGTGCTCAGCACTCACCCCGGCACAGACTTTGCTACTGACGACGTTCGCCAATACGTTAAGTGGGGAGCCAGTCCTCGCGCCGCCCAATCTTTAATTCGCGCGGCCCGCGTCCGAGCATTGTCCCAGGGCAGGGCTCATGTCGCGTTTGAAGACGTTGCACATTACGCCGCTGAGGTTTTACAACACCGCGTGCTACTCAACTATGACGGGCAAGCCGAAAGTGTTTCGGTCCCCAATATGATCAAGGCCTGTTTGGAAAAATTGCCATTGGAAGGGTGATCTGACGTACAAACTACAAGAATCAGGTGAGCCCCGTCCCGTAAGGGCGGGGGTGAATTCGATTCGCACGTTTAGCTCAGACTAAAGAATCCCGGGGCTTACGCCGCCGGGCTCACCTGTATCTAACAAAGCTGCCAAGTAATTAATTTCGCCATGAGTTCATCCAACACAACTCGCTTTACAACTCTCTTCGACAACTCGGTCTTGTCGCGGCTCGAGCGGTTGCGTTTGAATCCGTTGCGGCGGTTGACAGTGCGGAGCCGAGGCGAGCATCAGACGGGCAAGGGGGGCACCAGCACCGAGTTCTCCGATTACCGCGACTACGTACCGGGCGACGACGTTAAGAACGTCGACTGGAATATTTTTTCTCGATTGAATCGCCCCTATATCAAGCTCTATCGGCACGAAGAAGAAATGAACGTCGTGCTGTTAATCGACGCCTCGACATCAATGCAGTTTGAAGGCAAACTCGATCTGGCCAAACAACTGGCCGGCGCCTGCGGCCTGATGGGATTGATGAACTCGGAACGCGTCAGCATCTATGCCTGTCATCACCTTGGGAAATCGCCCGAACTGTTGCCCCCCTGCAGCGGACGAGTGAGCTTGCGACGCATTTTTAAGTTCCTCGAAGGCATTCAAGGCGGGGGCGATACTCCGCTGGAAGCCGCTGTCGATGCCGTATTGCGCACACATCGCGGTCGCGGTGTTGTCGTGCTGCTGTCCGATTTCCTGACACTGGGTGATGTGAATCCGGCCCTCAACTCGCTGTTTAGCGCCGGACTGGAGATTCACGCCGTCCAGATTCTTAGCGAATCGGAATTGCACCCCGAAATCACAGGGGATATTCGCCTGATCGACAGCGAGACGGGCGATACGCTCGACATCTCTGGGGCCGCGGAGCTCTTTGGAATTTATCAGGACCAACTGGCCTGGCAGGAAATCCAACTGACTGCCGACTGTCAGAAGCGATCTGGTCGGTTTCTGCGAGTCTCGACGAATACGCCGCTCGATTCGATCCTGTTTGATACCTTCCGGCGAAAGGGGTGGATCCGATGATCTGGCCTTTCGTCGCACCGGCCGCTGCGTGGCTGGCATTGCTGTTTATCCCGCTGATTATGCTTTATTTCTTAAAGCTGAAGCGGCCCGTCCAGGCGATTCCGTCACTGGCCCTCTGGCGGCAGGTGATGAATGACCAGCGTGTTAATTCGCCGTTTCAGCGGTTTAAACGCAATCTCCTCTTGCTGCTGCAGATCTTAGTGCTCGGGTGTCTGATATTAGCTGCAATGCAGCCGTATTGGGGAACTGGGGCCTCGCGTGCCAAGTACTTGCCAATCCTGATCGACTGCTCTGCCAGCATGGGCGCCCTCGACAAACAAGGGGGCACTACCCGACTGGACGCCGCCAAGGCGGAAGTCCGCAAGATCATTGATAATCTGTTGTCCGACCAACTGGTATCGTTGATCATCGTCAATTCCACCGGTCGACGATTGACTGACTTTACCAATAACAAGAAGCTGCTCAGTAATGCCTTGGATTTAATCGCCGTCAGCGATGTCCCCAGTCGGCTGGATGATGCCTTACGATTGACCCAGGCGTTGGCGCGAACGTATCCGATCGAGCGAGCTCTTTTTCTGACTGACGGTAACACCCCGAGCACGGTCGATCTTGAGCTACCGTTTCAGGTGACGATGCAACTCGTTCCCGCGGGTGGTGCGAACATCGGGATCACCGAGTTGAATGCTCGACGTGGAACCGAACGCTGGGATGTCTTCGTACGGTTGGAAGGAGCCCAGATCGGCGGGGGTGCGGCCAAAGTCGAATTCTATCAGGACAAAGAGTTACTCGGCTCGGAACAAGTCAACTTGGATCCCAAAGAGTCTCAACGCCTAGTTTTCCGGGCGTCGGCCGACAAACCGTCGCAGATTACCGTTCGAGTTTTACCTGAGCGTTTTGATTCCCTGGCGAGTGACAACATCGCCTATCTCGAACTGCCGATTCTGCGTCCATTGCGCCTCTATGTCGATCCAGATCTCGCAGCCTTTCGCAAGGCCTTGCAGCCCCTGAAGGGAGTAGAAGTCCTACCCATTCCAGGCTCGACGAAACCGAAGCTCGTCAACGGATACGATCTCGTCATCACCGAAGATGTCGGCGAGACCGTGCCCCAGGCTGCGGTGTCGATGACCGTGGGGCAGATTCCCCCCGAGTTGAGCAAGCTGGTCAAGATCGAAACCGATTTCGTGAAGGTCGTCGACTGGCAACGTAACTCGCCGCTGCTCCGGCATGTGCAGCTGGGTGACGTGCAGATGTCGGAGAATCCAGTCTCAGCGACGAACGTCGAAGACCGCGATTACGAACAGCAGGCGTATGAGATTCTCGCCCATGCCGCTCGTGGACCACTGATTCTGCATAAGGACCGGGACGGCAAACAGGCCTTCTGGCTGCTGTTCCACACCAATCGTTCCACGTTGCCCTACCGCGTGGGCTTTCCGATCTTAGTTTCCAATCTCGTGCAAATTGCGATGCAGCAAGCCGGACTGGCCGAGGTCCGTGGACAGTCCACGGGCGTGCTGCCGCCACGCACCGCGGATCCTTCCACGACCTACACGGTCGTCTCGCCAGACGGTTTGCGTCAAGAAGTGACCACGGGGAACGACGGACAACTGGGTGGAATTTCTGCGCCGCGCATCGGGAAATATGAGATCCAAAGGGGCCTGGCCACCGTTACAAGAACGAGTGCCAGTTTATTACAAGCGGACGAAACAAGCCTGCAGTTTGTCGACACCATTCAGTTTCGAGAGATCTCGATAGCCGCCAGTGAGACGCGTCAGGCCACAGACAAACCGCTGTGGACGGAATTCGCGATCGCCGGGATGCTCTTCCTGGCTCTGGAATGGTGGTATTTTCAGCGCCGACCGGGAGGCTGGTAAAGCATGATGTCGTCACACTCCGCCAAGTTCCGTAGCAGACCTCACCAGAGTTCTGGCCGTTTGGGCGTTATCGCCAGAAGCTTGGCGACTGCGGCTACGTGGCTGTTGATCGTCGCCGCTTCCCTGTGGCAGCCTTCGCCTGCCACTGCCCAAGGACCAACATCCCCGTTGGACATCCAGGTTGATCGACTGTACTCGCTGCGTTCCGAAAGCCCTCTGAGTCTCCTGGTACGGATGACTCCAACCGGTAGCGGATTGATGGAGGGGAAGCTTGAGTTCAAGCTCTGGAATGGACGGGAGTTACTGACCACCCTGACGACGGATGACGAAGTCATTAATCCGCCGCTGAAAACTGTCCGCTATATGCTGCCCGCGCCGGACCTGCATGGATACGCCCAGCAGCTTGATCTGACCGTCGAATTTATATCGAAGCAGGGGCGTCTGAAGTACGGTCCCTTCAGCATCATCGTTCCTCTGCCCAGTGACCGAGACATGATCGTCGGTTACGTCGCCCCCGAAACGATGCGCTTGACCGAGCAGCTCGAACAACTGCTCGAGGGGCTGAAATTCGAGAGTTACACCCCCATCGCCGACGACCGCAGCATCCGAACGATCAATGCGCGGGTCTCACCCGAGCAGTTGCCCACTGACTCCATTTCTTATTGTGCCTTCAGCATGTTGTTTATTGCGGCAGAAGGTTTTTCAGCCGTTAAAGAATCGCAGTGGCCGCCCATTCTCGAATGGGTCGAAGCCGGAGGCAGTCTGTGTGTTCTGCCCTCCGAGAATCTGGCCCCGCATCATCTCGCGGTTTTGAACAAGCTGCTGGAAGGCAAGAATCCGCAGGGCACATTTCTGCTCGGCCCCAACAACGAGTTGCTGCTGAAGAATGAACAGGAGCGGAGGTCGACTTATACCGTCAGGCGCGGACTGGGGCGAGTCGCTGTTGTGCCGTTACTGGATGACGAGAAGCTGGACTGGAAATCCGGTCCGTGGCGCACGACAGCAGCCCATCTCTGGAACTTTCGCAAAGATCAAGTGGCCAGTCTCGCCAACTCTGGAAAGTGGGATCCTCAGGTCCTGTCGAAGCAGGAAGAGCGACTCAAGAGCCAGGGGCAACAACACTACTATCAGAATGTGCGACACCAGCAGCGTAGACTCAGTTATCTGCCGATCAACTCGGGCGATCAGCTTCTACAAGCGATCGTGCCCTCCAATCTGCACATCATTCCGTTGCCGCTGATCGCGTTTGTGCTGTTCCTGTATGTGCTGGCGATTGGACCGGGTGACTACTTCATTCTCGGCCACTTCAACATGCGAAAGTGGACCTGGGTGACGTTTCCAGTGACCACCCTGGTGTTCGCCGCCGGGGCTCTGTTCATGGCCGAATGGTATATGAATACGGGGGACGCTCGGCGCTCAGTCTATTTCGTCGATATCGGTGTCGAAGGCCGCCCCGAACGCGTCAACCAGTTTGAAATGCTGTTCAACAGCCGGCAAAAAGTCGCTGAGACTCCACTGTCGCGCAGCTTGTTTACCTCGCTCGATCACCAGATGTATGGAGCGGGCAGCTATCAACAATATAGTCAGCGTCGGTACGGATCCGGGTCGGGCTTCGTAGGGCCGGCCGAGATCACCGGGCGTATTCCAGGCCGCTTCGTCGCCCGACAACTCACCCCAAAATGGGTGCCGCAGCTGAATCGTATTCTGACGCTGAATACCGAACCGTTCGCGACAAAACTCAACTGGCAACAATTTCAAATGACGGGCACGCCGAACTGGCAAGTCCTGCAGAACGACAAGGCCTGGAAGGACTCCCTGGTCAACCCGATTCAGGCAACGTTCACTTCAGGCAAACTCACAATTGGAGTTTA
>JAQGHS010000070.1 GCA_028291605.1 Planctomycetaceae bacterium
CATCGCGAACAGCGCCTGCACGGCGACCGAGCGTTTGCGGTCATTGATGTCGTCCGCCGAGTCGTAGCGCCCGCGAATCTGCCCCGCCTGATCGGAACTCACCACCTGATCGGCTTGCCACAGTGACAGTTCGTGGTCCAGCCACTGCTGCTGAGCCGCCGTCAATTTGGAACGCGCCATGACATGTCTCTCCGGAAAATAGCCTGCCAGGCCAATGAGGCCCCTAACAGTCAGGCGGAACCGGCAACAGAATATCACGCAGATTTATTTCGAGCGACTCAATTCGAAAGATTCTGCGGTCTACGGGCTGGGGTCGGGCGTACGAATTTTCGACATTGGCCGCTCCAAGACTGACGTTACTGAACGACGCGCATCGGCCAATATCGAAAAGTCGTAGGCCCGACCCCTTATCGCAAAAACAGCCCGGTTGTTATCGAACAACCGGGCTGCAAATAGACTTCTTATCCCGACCAACGCCTACTTCACGCTGATTCGGAATGGCATCAGAACCAACCGCGGTTCCTTCGCCAAGCGCGTAAAGATCTCCATCGCGCCGAGGTGCTGTTGCAGCTCGGGTGAGATTTCATTCAGCGTTGTTCGCAACCACTGGGTCTGTGCCGCCTGCATTCGGGCACTCGCATCGATCGGCCCGAACAACGATTCGAGCGGGCTGACCGGCTTGGGTAATTCCAGCTTTTCGAGCTTCTCGTCAGGCTTCAGCCCGGCCAATTTCTTCGCTTCCGCAATCGCATCCGCGAGCGTGCCGATCTCGTCAATCAGTCCCAGTTCCTTGGCTTGCAGACCGGTGTAGATGCGACCGCGGGCCAGTTTTTCCAGCTTTTCGTGGTCCATCTTGCGGCCGGTCGCGGCCTTCATTGTGAACTGCTTGTAGATGTCGTTCATCAAGCCCTGCATGGCGGCCCGCTCGGTATCGCTGAACGGCGTCGTCATGCTCATCACCCCGGCGTTCTTGCCGCGAGTGATAATGCTGGTGTTGATGCCGATCTTGTCGAACAAGCCTTGCGTCGCCAATTTGCCGCCGACCACACCGATTGAACCGGTAATCGTTCCCGGTTCCGCGAAGATCTTGTCGGCACCCATCGCAATGTAGTAACCACCGCTGGCTGCCACGTCGCCCATGCTGATCACGAACGGCTTTTGGATCAGTTCCAGTTCACGCCACATCAGATCGCTCGCCAGGGCGCTGCCCCCAGGGCTGTCGACACGCATGACGATCGCCTTGACGGTCACGTCTTCATTCGCCTGCCGAATCGCCTTGATCATCGTATCCGAGCCAATCGTCGACTCACCGGAGAACGTATCCGATGAGCTTCTGCCCGTCATGATCGGTCCCACGGCATTGATGATCGCCAGCTTCGCATTGGTGGTCTTCCGCTTGGGTTGCTCGATCCCCATCAGCAGATCCATGAACTTCACCATGCCGGTGAAGCCGCTGAAATCGGTGTCGAGCTTTTTCTTGCCGTACTTCTTGGTGATTTTCACCTTCGAATCAGGACCACCCTTGACCAGCGACTCCAGTTCGTCGGGATAAGCGATGCGGTCGATCAGACCCAATTCCTTCGCCTTGGCCGAGGTAAACGGCCCAGCGTTGATCGCGTCTTCGATTTTCTCAGGAGTCTGGTGGCGGGCATCCGCGACGATCTGCTTCATCTGCGAGAAATAGCTGTCGAGAATCGACTCCATCTCTTCGCGGAATTCCTTGCTCATCTCGGTGCGGCTGTAAGGTTCCGCCGCCGACTTGTATTCGCCGACCCGCAGCATTTCTGCCTTCAGGTCAAGCTTATCAAACAGATTCTTGTAGAAGCTGACTTCGGCCCGCAGACCGAGGAACATCAGCGAACCAGGTTCCGGCATGACGACTTCATCGCAAGCGACTGCGATGAGGTAATCCATGCTGGCACAGTCATCGATGTAGGCATAGACCTTCTTGCCAGCCTTGCGAACCTTGGCGATGGCGGTGCGGATTTCATTGAGCTTCGCCCAACCGACATGCGGGCTCTTGATGTGCAGAACCAAGCCCTGCAACGTGTCGTCGGCAGCAGCCTTCTCGAAGCGGGTCAGACAGTCGCTCAGGCTTTCGCTCAATTCGCCAAACAATCCCGGCAAAGCGGTGTGTTCGGGATAACTTCCCTTGATCTCGATCTCGCCCCAGGCCAGCGACTTCGACTTGTCGGTCTTCGCGGTCTCTGTTGGCTTCTTGTCCTCGGTCTTCTTGTCCTCGGTCTTCTTTTCGTCGGTCTTCTTTTCGTCGGTCTTTTTCTCTTCACCCTTCTTCTCATCACCCTTCACTTTTACTTCCGGCTTGGTCTCCGTCTTCGGTTTGTCTTCCTTCTTTACTGCCGCTGGAGCGGCCGATTTTTCCTGAGCGTTGAGCATCAGGGGACCGCTCAACGTGGCGCAGACGAGCGCTCCAAACACGAACCGTCGCATCATTGTTAACTCCCGCAAAGTTGGAATGGAGAGAATCTCTCCTGTAGCTTGCCTACATTGCTGCAAGGGAAACAGACTTGGCACATCGAACGCACCATTCAGCAGACGTCAAAGTTGACCCAGCCGAATCGGGACGCAGTCTCGTACTGAGAACGCAGTTTGAGAGTGATCGGTTCAAGAACTTTCGTCTTGAAGTCGCGCGACCATACCCAAGTGTAAGTGGCATAAGGTGTCCGGTCAACGTGATCTCCAGATAACGGCTTCCGCAACGCCGCAATCGCCGCGGCCACTCGGTCTGAGGGAATCCGAAGTTTCGGACAGTATCATGGCGAACATATCAAATTGACCGGAGTCCCCCCGATTGCCGAAAATACCTTGCTGGAGGGGGATCGGTATGGGACACTTGAGAAGCCTGTAGAAGAATTCGTAAGAATTCTTGGGTTCCAGAGTCGGCTCTCAAGAAGTCTTACGACTTCTTCTACCTTGCTGTTTTGATCGCTAATCGCGGGTGAGAAATCTTCATGTCTTGCATGCACCGTCTGTCGCTGGTTCTGGCCACGTTCGCTCTGACCTGGTGCAGTACTGCCACGTCGCACGCCCAGGGGTTGTTGTGGAATCTGCCCGACGACGGGGCGGTTGTCGAATACGCCGGCAAATACACCAACAAGCAAGAGCGTCCCGGCAGCAACGATGGCCCGCTGGAACTGGAATGGGACAGCCGCCTGACGATTCAGTCGGTCGGCGAAGAAACGGCCGAATTCGAGGGACTCCCCACCCCCTGCCGCTGGATTGAATTCAAACTCGTGACGGGCAAACCGTCCACCAAAGGTGTCGAAGCCGATGCGGGTATTGATCCCGGACCGAATGGAACCCGGATTTACAAAGTTCTGATTCCGGTCTCGAAGATCAAGGGCCAGTTGCGAGATGACGACGGCCTGCCGGTCACTTACCTCCCGATCGTGAAGGGTTACCGCAAGATTGGTCAACAACCGGCTCACGCCGTCAAGGAGAAAGTCCTGGCGTTCTACCCGGTACTGGGGCTGTTCGCCAACTACCTCGATCTGAAACCGGAAGGTGAAGCCACTGACCTCGATCTGCCCAACCTGGGGGCCGTCAAAACAAAAATGTGGAAGGGGTCGTTGAAGCTGCAGAATCAGACCAGCAAGTCCGAAAACGTCGGCGAGATCTGGTTGTCCGAGGACATCCCCTTCGGTTGGGCCAAGTACCACGTGAAGTTGATTCGGCAGGAAAAGGACATCACGGCCGCGGTCACTGCGTTTGCTCCGGCGGCTGAGATCGAAGTCGAAATGACGGTCGTGAAGAAGGAAACCTCCGGAGCCAAGAGCGAAATCGGCGAGGTCAGCGAAGAGACCGCCGCCCCTACCGAGGAAAAGACCGAGAAGCCCGCAGCCGAAAAACCCGCTACCGAAAAGGCTGAAGAGACTGAGAAGCCGGCTGCAGAAAAGACGGAAGCTGCGCCGGAAAAGTCGGAGATGTAGGTCCCAACTTGTGAGCGGAATGGCGCTAGCCACCGGTTCTTCAATGAGACGTCCAAGCCAAAAGAACCGGCGGCTAGCGCCGTGCCGCTCACAAACAGCGTGCCGGGAACTGACGCACCCGGCTACTGCGAATGCGTTATGATCGCGGAGCGATCAACGACTATCTTTGGCACCCCGGCCTCGGCATGAACGACTCCGATCTGTACTGCATTCGTGTAGCCCACGGTGCGCATTGCTGACAGCAACTCGGCCACTTGATCGACGGCAACCCCCAACAGCAGACCGCCCGATGTCTGTGGATCGATGAGTGCTGCGAGGTCCCCGTTCGTCGTGGCATGTTCCTTGGCCAGATGACTCCGCACGGATTCGCGATTGGCAGGTGCGAGGGTGCTTTCTATGCCCTCTCCAGCCAACTCTGCAAATCCTGGTAGTAATGATCGGGATAGTGCCTCGCTGGAGATCACCGCCGAACAGCGACTGG
The DNA here is from genome assembly GCA_028291605.1 of Planctomycetaceae bacterium. Lineage (GTDB taxonomy): Bacteria > Planctomycetota > Planctomycetia > Planctomycetales > Planctomycetaceae > JAKFVC01. The sequence continues at coordinate 4,432 of JAQGHS010000070.1, forward strand.
CCGTTAGCATTTCGAGCAGATGCCCTCCCAAGCCAAACCCGGTGACATCCGTCGCGGCATAAACGTCAAATTCACGAGCCACCTCGCGCGACTGCTGATTGCTGACAAGCATTTCGGCCACCATCTGATCGAACCATTCCGCGCGGCACAGTCCCCGTTGATGAGCTGCCAACAAGGTTCCTGTTCCCAGTCGTTTGGTGAGCAACAGATGATCGCCCGGGCGCAGTCCCGATTTCCGCCACGGATTGGTACCGTTCAACTGCCCCGCCACGCTGAATCCGAGCTGCAATTGTGGCCCTTCAATCGTATGTCCGCCCCAAAGTTCGACTCCGCAGGCCGCCAGTTCTCGTGCCGCTCCGGACAAGAGTTGCAGCAACAGCTCCTGCTGAACGTGAACACTACCGTAAGGCAGCGTGACAATGGCCTGCACGCCACGCGGAACGGCCCCCATCGCCCAGAGATCGCTGAGGGCGTGCAGTACGGTCACGCGTCCCAGCAGATAGGGATCGTCGAGAAACGCGCGGAAGTAATCGACTGAGAACACCTCGGGCCGGATCACTTGCGGAGCCAGCACAAACGCATCATCCGGCGCGTCGATCGACTTCGTGATTTCGGGAAAGGCCGTCCGCAATCGTTGTAAAACGCGTGACAGCAATTCAGATCCCACCTTGCTGCCGCACCCACCGCAATGCATCACGGTCGCGCGGGACGACTCACCACCGGCCATCTGCGGCGGCTGATAGTCCTGATACATCCGCATGAACTTGCGATCGATGTGGTCCTTCAACTTCCAAGCCCAGGTCCCGTGCTGAGTCCACCCCTTATATTGCAACAGGGCTCGGCCATCTCCCGTCGCCAGCAAGGAGAGAAAATCGCGTTGCGGACGGTAATCGACCAAGTCCCGTCCGGCGAGCATGTTCTGCAGATTCTCCCACAGGATCGGCCCTTCGCGAACGGCATAGACCCCCGCCTTGGGAACGCGCTGATCAACGAAGCTGGCCGTATCACCCACAACGAACACTGGTACGTCAGCCGTCGTCTGCAAGGTCGCGCGGACCGCCAGAAAGCCCCCGTCCGTCTTGGGCAATTTGAATTGATCGAGAACCGTCGGCGGACTGGCGCTCGTCGCCCAAATGATGATGTCCGCGGTCAGCGTCGCGCCTCCGCTCAGACGCAGCTCTGCCAAGTCCCGGCCGGCACTCTCCGAGACCGCAGCCACGTGCTGTCCCAGATGAACTTCAATTCCCCGTTCGTCCAGCAGTCGCCGTGCGCGGCGTATGAATGCCGGCACGTACCCCGGCAGAATTTCATCGTGCCCATCTAGTAAGGTCAGATGATGAGCGATCCCTCGCCGCTGCAGCCATTGGTCGAGGCAAAATGCGATCTCAGTCCCCCCCGCACCGCTCCCCACGATGACACACCGCAACGGCTGCGAGACCGGATGACGGGACACCGCCGCCTCCAGTCGCGACAGGAATGTCGCCATCGGCTTGATGCTGAGTACGCGCGACGAATGTTCCCAAAGCTCGCGCTGACCGGGGACCGAACCGATCCCCACCGCGGCCACATCGAAGCGCATGGGAGCTCGATCCGCAAACGTGATCAGTCGCTCGTCAGGGAGCAAACCGGTGGCTTCGGCCACGATCAGGCGGATTCCGGTCCCGGCGGTGAAGCGATACAGATCGATCTGCATCTCCTCGGGTCGGTAAAGCCCCGCCAGAGTTCCCGGCAACATGCCGCTATACGTCGCACGGCTGAAGGGCGAAATCAATGTCAGCTGCACATCGCGCACGGGCCGCATGCGCCATTGCCGCACAATGTGCAAGTTGGTGTGCCCGGCCCCAACCAAGATCAAGTCGCGGGTGAATTGGGGCGGCGAGTTCATGAAAATCAGCCGCTGGGCGCTAGCCCACGGTTCGAATTAAGAATCAGGGCAGCATAACACATTAGGCCGGACGGTATCGTGGGACGGGTCTCCACGCCCGTCCGTCCAGCAACGTCGCCAGCGAAGCAGTCGGGTTTTGCAATTTACGAGTGACCAGTCTAGGCTTTTACGACTCCGAAACCTCGTCTTTCTTCGTGTCCTTCGTGACCTTCTGTTTAAAAAGATTGGAACAGAAGGTCACAAAGGACACGAAGGTTTAGAAGGCGATCAAAGCAGCGATGGCTTTCGCCGCTTTGGGCTGAGGGTTGTCGATTTTTCAAAACATTGCGACCGGACGGACGGGCCTGGAGACCCGTTCCACGATACTATGCAGTTTGAAATTACTGATCCAGCGGAATCGTATAACTTCGCAATTTCGGGGCAGGTCTTTCTGGCTCCTCGGAAGACGACAGGTCCGTCTGCCGTGAATCACGAATGCGTCGGGGCTCTGCCCGGCGAATCGGCATTTCCTCGGCCTCTTCTTCGTTCCCCAGGAAGTCGAGATTCTCGTCGCCGACATGCTTGCGTCGCGTGGCGGGAGCATCATCTTCTTCATAGTCTGCCGGCCGAATGCGTCCCTGGTCCCGCTGCCGCCCGGCCGGTGTCTCGTACTCGGCAGTCTGCAATCCCGTTCGCTCCACCAGATCCCCATTAGCCGAAGCTTGCTCGATCTTGCTGGCCGGTTTGCGACGAGGCGTAGCCCGACTCTCTGAGTCGGGTGTCACTTCCGCGACGACTTCGATGTCGCGACCTGGTTTTCGACCGCGGCGGGTGACCTCCGGTATCACGACCTCCGTCAGCGCCTCAACGGATTTCGATTTCGGATCAGCAACCGTCTCGTAATCCGCCGGTTTCTTAACTCCACCCAGGGTGATCTTCACCATCTGAGAATACACGGGTGAACCTTCCGCTGGCGTATAACGGATTCGCAAGGCGCACTCGGTCGCCAGGTTATCTGGTGGCGTGTAGGGGATAAACACGGAATAGGCGGGCCCCAGCTTCGATTTGATTAAATGCGCAGTCCAGGCCCCTGCATCAAAGTCAAACTGATGGATCGGCTTGGAGCGTTCTTCAACATCTCCGTGATCATCGAACAGATAGATGCGGACCTTGCCATTCACCTCGGACGGCGCACCGCGTTGTCGCGTGATGAAATAGATCTGCCCACCAAACCCGCGCGTGACGTGAGCCGGATTGATCCCCGGCCCTTCGGCTTCCTGCCACACCGGGACAAGCTGCTCGACAGGGTTATCAGCCGATTCCTTTTCAACCTTTTCTTTACTGAAGTTGAAATTGAGACCCGACGCGCCGCACCCGGACAGGAACAGGCATGCCAACGTCAACAGAACCTGGCTGCAGGATGGTGTCGTAGTTTTCATCGCAGGCACACCTTCCGAGGAATTCTTATTTCGTAGCCCGACTCTCTGAGTCGGGTGTATCATGTTGTTTAATTCAGCATGAGAGTTCGAGGGTGTGAGAGTCGCGGAGTAAGTGGCCGATTGGACCTGTCTTCACTCCCATACTCTCTCACCCTCACACTCTCATACCCTGCTAATTCTGGATTAAGACGCAATCGAGACCCGGCAAGACACCCGACTCAGAGAGTCGAGCTACGTTCGTTATTTCGACATCGCTACACCGACGGACTTCTTCTTGGAGCCGCGAAACATCAGTTTCGGACTACTACCTGGTTCCGGCGGAGGCGGCACCCCGATCGCCGGGCCGGGCATTTGAGTTGTCGGCACATTGGGGTCATCCACCGCGGGCGGCACTGTCGCGGGGGGCAGGATGGTTCCTTGATACGGTTCTACCGGAGCCGGTACCGACATGATCGGACCGTGAATTTCCTCAGCATCCTGCTCCATGAAGTGAATCCGAGCCGTTTCCACTTGCTTGATCAGCTCAGAATCGGCATCCGTTCGGATCACACGCGGCGTCAGGAAAATCAACAATTCTCGTTTGGTCATCTGGTTCAGACTGTAGCGAAACGGCAAACCCAGATAAGGCAGATCGCCCAGGAAGGGAACCTTACGCTGGCTGTTGGAAGTCTGCGTCGAAATCATGCCGCCCAGCACGACGGTTTGTTCATTGGCCACCGATACGCTGGTGCGAGCTGTCGAAATATCTTTCCGCGGGGCTTTGATCGTCCGACCTGTGGCGGTGTCACTGAAGATCGTCACGCCCTGATCTTCGGGCAAATAAGTGCTGCGTTCGGCGGCGACGTCCATCACCACCCGACCGTCCGGGCTGATACGTGGCACAACCTGCAGAATGATACCCGCCTGGCGGACTTCGACGATGGGGTTCGCACCCAGGGCCGTCTGGTTGAAACCGCTCACGATCGGGACTTCCTGGCCCACTTGGATGACGGCCAACTGGTTGTCCAAAGTCCGAATCTGCGGACGGCTGAGGATATCCACCCGACGCGTCGACGCGAGGGCCCGCAGCAGCACGCTGACACTCTCGGAGCCGGCGGCCAGCACCAGGCCGCCGTAGCCCAATTCATTGTTCTGTCGCCCCAACGAAAAACTCGTCAAACCTTGCTTACCGACATAGCCGGGGTTGGTGTTAGCGCCACCTGTGTTATTTCCCAACTGTTGATTGTTGAACAAGAAACCGGGCACGCCAGCTTGTGAAATCAACTGCTGGTTGGTGGTTTGCGTATTGTTCTGCGTGGTCGTCTGCGTCAACGTCGTGATGCCCGTCGGCGGCACCACGCTGCGGCGGAACAGCACCGAATCCTGCAGGCCGAGCTCAATGCCGAACTCATCGGTGTTATCCAGGGTCACTTCCACCAGCAGGGCTTGAATCGTGACTTGCTGCGGTGCCGAGTCGAGATTGATCACCAGTTGCTGAATTTCCTTGAAGTACCGCGGCGTGGCACTGATCAACAGCGTGTTGCTGATCGGTTCGGCGACGACGATGACTTCCCGTTCAATCTGCTCGAAGGGACTCACCAGGCCGTCGCTGGATTGTTCCAGATCGCGACGTGAGGTCAGAAAGTTATTGATGGCCGTCGCGACGTTCTGTGCCGGACTGTTCTTCAACCGGAAGACGATGCTCTGACGTTGCCGGACGTCACTTTCATCCAGGCGAATCAGGATGGCTTCGACAACCCCCAACGCCGCGGCAGCTCCGACTGCCACAATGCTGTTGGTGCGCGAATCGACAGAGAACTTCAACGGCACCAACCCGCTGCTCGCATCTTCGGCTCCTGCAACCTGGACACCCAGCCGATCGAGGGCATTCTGTTGATTGGCCGCGTTCGCAAACAAAGCTTCCATCAGCACGACCATCGACTTGGCGTCGCTGTTCTGCAGCGAAAAGACTTTGATTTCGGCCACGGTGGAAGTCGGTCGATCCAACTGTTTGATCATTTCTTCGAGGATCGTCATGCTCTCTTCCGGGGCGGTGACCATCAGGCTGTTGGTCCGGCCATCCGCCGTAATCCGGATGTCGGCCAGGATCCCCGACTGCAGCAACCGCTGTCCCGGACCGTCCTCCGACAGATACTGCAGCACGGTCGATCTGACTTCTCGCAAGGCGGCACTTCCCTGCCCTCCACCGGCACCACCCGCCGGGGCCGCACCACCGCCTGCTCCACCCAAGCCACCCTGCCCTCCACCCGCTTGACGAGTCGGAGCAGTCAGCACACTTTGGATCGTTTGTTGCAAGACGTCCGCGAGCTCAATCGCGACCGCATTCCGCAGCGGGAAAATCTTCATCTGACTGACGGCTGCCGTCGTCCCTTGATCCAGTTCCTTGACCAGGGCCGCCACTTCCGTCAAATCGCTCGGACGAGCATGCACCAGCACCGAGTTCGTACGCACATCCGCCACCGCCAGCACACGGGCTCCCAGACCTTT
>JAQGHS010000080.1 GCA_028291605.1 Planctomycetaceae bacterium
TGGCCTCGGCGTTGGGGGTGGTGGCGTACCTGGCGCCCGTGTCCACGGCGATTGCGTTTGGGATGTTTGTCGTCAGCTTTATGGTCTGGCGGATTGTTTCCTTGAGCTCCATGCTGGCGGCGATCTCCTTCGCGGCGGCGCATTTGATCCTGAATGCCGATCATTTGTGGTCACCCTCCGGCTGGAGTTTGACCGTCTTCAGCCTGGCGATCCCCACGTTGATTGTCGTGCGCCATCGGAGCAATCTCGTCCGTCTGTGGCGAGGTGAAGAGCCGACTTATCGGACGGCGAAGGAGGCTTCTCGTGCGTGAATCGCATTTCGAGACAGGCCGCGAGGTCCGGCAGGCTTGCCGGTCTGGAGCGTTGACGGGCCAGACGGCGGGGCTGGCACGAGGTTTCACACAGGCCAATCTGGTGATCCTGCCGCAGGCGTTGGCAATGGATTTCCTGCTGTTTTGCCAGCGGAATCCGAAGCCCTGTCCGCTGCTCGCGGTGACGGAACCGGGGCAAGTCTGTCCGGGTGAGTTCGCTCCTGACGCCGATCTGCGGACCGATCTGCCGCAGTACCGCGTCTGGCGCAATGGCGAACTGGTCGCGGAACCGAGCGACATCTCGCAGTATTGGCAGGACGATTTTGTCAGCTTCCTGATCGGTTGCTCGTTCACGTTTGAGGATGCACTACAGCGTGCCGGGGTGCCGGTGCGGCATATCGAATTGCAGCGGAATGTGCCCATGTATCGGACGAATGTGCCGTGCGTTCCGGCGGGCGTCTTTCATGGTCCGCTGGTCGTTTCGATGCGACCGATGAAGCCGGCCGATGTCGTGCGGGCCGTGCAGATTACGTCTCGATTTCCGCGTGTGCATGGAGCTCCGATACATATCGGGCTCCCCGAGCAAATAGGTATCAGTGACTTATCGCGACCTGATTTCGGGGAGGCCGTGCCGATTCACGATGACGAGCTGCCGGTGTTCTGGGCGTGTGGAGTGACTCCGCAGTCGGCGATCATGGCGGCGAAACCGCCGTTGGTGATTACGCATAGCCCCGGATGCATGTTCGTGACGGACGGCCGGGATGAGCAGTTAGCGGGTGGGTGAACAATCGTGGCCCCGACCCCTCATCTAGTACGGGTCTTTGTGGGCGGGTATCATTCAGAGTGCGCTGTTGAGCGCTGAATTGGCCTCATCGAGTGGAACAGGCGATCCGTGATGTCACCCTTGCAAGAACGTCTGGCGGAATTGCGGGCGAAAGTTCGCCAACTGCTGTGGTTGTACGGTCTCAGTTGGCTGGTCGCGGTCTTGTTGGGTGCGTTGCTGGTCGTTGGCTGCGTAGACTGGTTGCTACATCTGGACGATGCCGGCGTGCGGTTGATCCTCGGCTTGGGGATTCTCGGCGGCGTGGGATATGTCGGCTTTAAGCGCTTGATCACGCCGCTCAAGGTGCCGATGACCGATATCGATCTGGCTTTGCGGATTGAGCGTCGCTTTCCCAAGTTCCGCGATAGTTTGGTGAGCACCATTCAGTTTTTGCAGGATGGGAAGGATCCCAAGCTGGGAGCTCCGGCACTGCAGCAGCGCGTGATCGACAAGACTCTCAAGCAAACCCGACTGATGGATTTCGAGGATGTCGTCCAGACGCAGCCCGTGCAGCGGATTGCCTGGACGGCCTTGATGGTGTGCATCACGACGGCTTTGGTCGTGGGATTCAATCAGGCCGAAGCCGCCACCGCGCTGAAGCGGCTGGTGTTTCCGTTTGGTGCTCATCCGTGGCCCCGGAAGACTCAGTTGCAGTTCGTGAAATTGGGAGCCAATGGCATCGAAGCGCTCGCGGCCGATCCGCATGATCCCTTGCGGATTGCGCGAGGTGATACGCTCGAGTTGACGGTCATCAACCTCAATAACCGTGGGCGATTGCCGAGTAATGTGCAATTGGAATTCAAAGATCCCGAAGGTGCCATCACGCGGGAAGTCCTGCAACGGACGACGCTGGCCGACGAGGATCATTCCCGGGAAGCCGCGTTTGCCAACATTGTGATTAAGACCCCGTTCCAGTTTCGCGCGGTCGGTGGCGATGACCAGACGATGGACTGGTTCCCGCTGGAGGTCGTTCCACCTCCCGTGGCCGAATCGCTGCAGGTCAACTTGATCCCGCCCAAGTACACCCGCAAGCCGGTGGTCAAGCTGCCCGCTGGTGTGGGTCACGTGGAAGGACTGGTCGGCACGAAGGTCCAGATTGCGGCCAAGTCGAACAAGCCGCTGAGCTCGGCCCTGCTGAAGATTCGCGATAAGGATCAGCAGCCGATGACGATCGCCAAAGACGGCATGAAGCTGTCGACCGTCTTTCAGATCAGAGAAGCGGGGATCTATTCGTATTGGCTCGATCTGCGGGACAAGCAGAACTTCGGGAACAGCGACGCCCCGCGTTACGAAATCCGGGCCATTCAGGATACGCCCCCGGACATCTATATCGACCGTCCCGCGATTGATATCCAGGTCACCCCGACCGCCGAGATTCCGCTGCGATTCGTGGCCAAAGACGATCTTGGTCTGCACCAGGTGCGGATGCGTTTTCAAATCCTCGAACCGGGCAAGACCGACCTGACCAAGCCGGTGGAAATTCCGCTGATCTCTCTTGAGAAACGGCCGCTGCAGCATTCTCAGGAACATCTCTGGCAGTTGGAGCCGCTCAAGCTGGTCCCCGGGATGCAGATTCAATTGCACGGCGAGGCGACCGACGACTACGACCTGGGACCGCGGCATGTGGGACGCAGTCTGACTCGCACGCTGACGGTCATCACGCCCGAGGAAAAAACGCAGGAACTGGCCGATCGACAGATTGGATTGCTGGGAGATCTGGAACGCGCCAAGAAGCAGGAGACCGAGATCCAGGCGCAGACGGCCGAGCTGCGAACTCAATTGGAAAAAACGGGCCAACTGCGTCCGCAGGATGTCGACATGTTGCAGCGGATCGAAGGCCAGCAGCGACAGATTGCCACCGCGATGCAGAACTCGCAGGACGGCATGCTGGCCCGCGCCGAAGAGATCCTCAAGGAATTCCGCCAGAACCGGTTGGACTCACCAGAGACGGAACAGCGGTTGGGGCAGATCCGGTCTGAGCTGCAGCGACTTGCTGATGAGCATCTGTCGGAGATCGAACAGAATCTGACGCAGGCTCGTAAATTGGCGGGTGGCAATGAGTCGCGCGATCCAGGTCTGGCAGATCCTGAGAAGAAAAAAACGGGGGCCAATCCGGGTGAGAAAACTCCCGACAATGCGGGTCCCGAAGTTCGCCCCGAAATACCCGATAAGGTGTCTCCAACAAAACCATTAGCTCTCGATTCAGGAAAACCGGGCGATAAGACTCCAAACCGGATCTCCGATCAACCGCGACCGGGTGCCTCACCTACTGAGAAGGCCTTGCATCAGGCTCAGCGACATCAACAGGCCGTGACCGAGACCCTCGGGGATTTGCTGCAGGAGCTCTCGCAGTGGCAGGATGAGCGCCAGATGGCGCTGGACTTGCAGGATATCAAGCAGGCCCAGGACAAGATCAAGCAGGATACGACGGAACTCGGCAAACAGACGGTAACCAAGTCGCTGCAGGAATTGAAACCTCAGGAGCAGGCGGACCTGGCCAGGCAGGCCGAGCGCCAAAAGCATGAAGCGGACCAACTGGATCAATTGCAGCGGCGGCTGGGCGATGTCGTCAAGAAGCTGCAGGAGGACGACCCCGCGGCAGCCGGACGCATGCAGGACATTCTCGACCAGTTACAGCAGAACAACACGTCTGGCAAGATGCGCACCGCGACACAGCAGGTGGGTGAGAACAAAATCGGCGAGGCGGGAGAAACCCAACAACGGATTGCGGATGAACTGCAGGCCTTGGAAGACGCCTTGAAAAACCGGCCGGTGTCCGATCTGGAGACACTCGTCAAGCAGATGAAACAGGCCGAGCAGGATCTGGCCGACCTGGCTCAGCAGCAGGAAGAACTGCTCAAGAAGACGGCGGAAGCCCAGGCGGAGACCGATCCGCAAGTGAAAGAGGAACAGCTTGAAAAGCTGAAAAAAGAGCAGCAGGAGCTCGAGAAGAAGGCCGAGCAATTGGCGCGGAAACTCCAGCGGCTGCAAGTGAAGTCACCTGCCGAAGCCGCTCGCCGAGCCGCCGAGAGGATGCAGCAGGCGGGGGAATCGCTCGAGAAGGATGAGAATACTGACCAAGCCGAAAAGCAGGAGCAAGAAGCTCTCGACGACATCGAGCAGGCTCAGCGTGAACTGGCCAAGGAGCGCGAACAGGCCGAGGAGCGGCTGGCGTTTGAGCAGTTGGAAAAAGTCGCCGATGAAATCAAGACGCTGGCCGAACGCCAGCAGGGAGTCCTGGTTGAAACGAAGCGGCTGAATGATGCTCAGGCGGCGCGCGGCAATTGGACCTTTGCTCTATTGAAGACCCTGCGGGAACTGGCAGAAACGCAGCGCGGAATTCGTGAGGAAACGAATGGTCTCGCCGAGAAACTGAGTGCCGCCGAAGTGTTTGCCCTGGCCGTCAAGCGGGCTGCCAGGCAGATGGAACAGGCGGCAAAACGGCTCGATGAAAAGCAAACCGGGCCGGAGACTCAGCAGTTTGAGCAAGCGGCCTTTCAGCGGTTTCAAGAGTTGGTCGAAGCACTCCAGCAAGAGAAGAAGGAGAAGCCCGCCGATCCTCCGGAGCAACAGCCTGGTGGAAACGGCGGAGCCGAGCAGGCTCCCCAACCTGTCGACACCGTGGCCATGCTGGCGCAGCTCAAGATGTTACGGTCGCTGCAGGTGGAGTTGAACACGCGATTGCAGTCGTTGGGCGAAAAGCGAGACTCCGGGAACCCGCTGACGGCGGCGGAACTGGAAGAGTTAAAAGGCTTGGGCGAAGAACAAGGCGAACTGGCCGAGCTGGGGTCGAAGTTCCTGAAGATGTTCGAGAAGCCCGAACAGGAACCCGCGGCCGGTCAGCCGGCAGGGAAGAAGGTTGAAGAAGAGCCAGCAGCGAAGAGTGAGGAGAAGAAGGCGGAGTAGGACGCGGGGCCTCACACGATCTCTCAGTTCTTATTCGTGTGTTTTGTGTGATTCGTGGTTGAAAACGTCCTAAGCAGAAGAACCACGAATCACACAAACGACACGAATAAGAACTGGCGAGACCCATCCCACGGTTACGTCCCTGTCGGGGCTTTAGGACGATTATGTTAATCAACCACTACCTACAACGCTTCGTGGCGTTATCCATGCTGACCTGGACCATCTGTTTCACGACGCAGGTACGCGCTGAGGACGCTGCGAAACCTGCCGCCAAATCAGAAGCTCCGGTGGAAGAAGACGCGCCTGCGGATGAACCCGTCGAGACCTTAAAGAAGAAGACCGACAAGCCCGAGGCCGCGGATTCCAAACCGAAGCCCGCCGCGGACAAAAAAGAGGCGTCCGACAAGACCGATCCTCCGGCAGCTAAGCCCAAAGCCAGTGTTGCCGACCAACTGCTGGAAGGTCTGGGATTGGATGGTGACGCGGCAACCGGAAATCCGCTCGACACGATCGTCGAGCGGATGCGGGACGTTCAGGGACGGCTGCAGAAGACCGAAACCGACAAGGAAACTCGGCAGTTGCAGACCCAGATTGTGAAGGATCTGGATGATCTGATTGACAAGCTGAAGAATCAGAAGCCACCCCCGCAGAGTCCCAATCAGAATCAGTCTCCCCCTCCCCCGATGGGTGAGAATTCTCCCGACACGCCGCCGCGTGGCAGTGGTGGGCAGCCCAAGCCGCAAAACAGTCAGAAGCAAAAGGGAGGGGCGCAAGAGAAGCCGTCACCCGGGGACAAAAAACAGCAGGACGCCAAGTC
>JAQGHS010000081.1 GCA_028291605.1 Planctomycetaceae bacterium
AGCTTGGACGGACGGGCCTAGCGACCCGTCTCACGAATTCACGGTGCTCCTCAAATGCGACCACCTACCGGGTCACACATTCACGGAAGACCTGCCGGGCGACTTTGTACGCATTGCGGACGGCAAAAGCACGGGTTTCGATTTGTTCTTCGGTGTAATAGCGGCCAGACTCGCTGATCGGGAGGCCCGCCAGGGCGATCGTTAACGGCATCAACGCCAGGAATTCTTTTTGATTCTGCTGAATATCAGTAGCATCTGCCATGACAGGCGCTCCGTTTCCGATTGTGTGACTGTTTTGTGAGGGACGAATTGCGGAACCGAAACCATGAACCCAGCCGCGGGAACATTGGCGTTACGACTCGCTTGATTGGAATCTCAAAGATTGTGCAAATTGAGCGGCGTTCTGGCAAGAGAACCGCGATCTACTTCTTCGCAAACTCGGCGTCCAATGGCTTCAGGCCAACTATGCAAACGCAGCCCACAGAAATCTTCCGTTCAAGAAAAGATTTTTAGCCACAGAAGAACACAGAATTTCACGGAAAAACACCAGAGAAGTCTTCTCCTATTCCGTGTTTCTTCTGTGTCATTCTGTGGCTAATTCTTTTTATGAACCCAATGTGGGTACCGACGTGACCGCCAGTCACTTCGTTTTCCAGATTTTACCAAGCAGTTCGTGCATTTGCGGATCGTGTTCACGAAGCTCGGCGTTGACGAACGGAAAGAAATCGTTGGTCCCGAAATAGGCTTCGGTCTGCTCGGCGAAGTATTCCTGCTGGTTGTTCATCGCGTAGGCTTTTTCCTTCCGCCCGCTGATTCGCAGAATGGAATCGTACAACTTAGCCTGCTTGGCACTCTGATACGCCGCGAGAACCTCAGGATTGTCGAATCCATTTTGTAGGAACTGGTGGTGATAGCCATGCGCCATTTCGTGCAGCACCATCCAAGGCTGGTCCCTGGTCCACCGGAGAAAATTCTCGCAATTAGCCAGCTCCACGCCACCCGCTTTCGCGGGATTCATCCCATTGTCACGCAACCAGCCGGGGTCCGGGTGATAACACATGCAGGGGTGCTTGGGATGGGCAACCTCGACCCAGATGGGGATTTTTCGCAGCTGAACGACCGCCGCTTCCGGCACATTCGTGGTGATGCGATACAGGTGACTGCCGAGGAGTTTTAGAGTTCGCTCACGCAATTCAGCTCGGTCTTCGGTCAACAAGTCGCGATGCACCAAGACCCGCCAGCCTTCAATCTGCTGTTCGGCATAACGGTCGATCGCATCGTACTTGACTGCAGGTTTCGCGGCGGCGGGATCCTCAGAGTGCAGCGGAAGAACCAGCAGCGCGAAATACAAACAGCAAGAGATTCTGAGCATCATGTGGGACCTGGAAACTGCGGAGACATTTGAAGTGCGAAATAACAGCTCACGGACAATCTAGTTGGCCAACGATCGTCGTGCCAGCATATTCGCGTCAAAATGGAACCGGACCACAGGTCGTTCCGTCACATACCCGCACTCGTTCACTGCGACACAGCCTGAAGTCCGTTTCCATTGGTCACGGGCACTTTGGAGTATGAATTGAAGATTAAAACTATCCAAATTGGACGACTTCGGCGTTGCAGTCACTTCGTCAATACCAGACAATTTGAATACGTCGGGAATCGATTTTCGTTTTTGATTTCATTGAGTCAGGTCCGATAGGCCGATTTAATTGGAGTGGACGGCGCGTTATTTCTGACGCAAACACCCCAACCCCACTCCCCAAACTTCTTAAGCACCGCAATTCCACAGGAATTTGGCGAAAATGGCGCAGACGCAATTCAACTGGATGAGCTGGGTTCAGCGGACTTTCCACCGTGCGTCGGGAAAACGTCGAGATTTGTCGAACGCGCGACAAGTCACTCCCGAAACATTGGAAGACCGCGCCCTGTTGTCGGCGTCGTCGTCTTTCTCCGCCGGGCGGTGGATGATCAATGCGGATGTGAATCCCGCAAGTCCGGGCGAGACGATTGTCATCGACCAGAATCCCGCTGATTCCAGTCAATTGCGCGTCGTCATCAATGGATCCACATTTGCGGTGCAGTCTACAGACCGCCTGCGGTCGATCACGGTGAATGCCGCGGCCGGGGATGATACGGTCACAATCCAACTGCCTGATTCTCTCAATCGCGTCGCCGTGACAGTCAATGGTGGGTCAGGCAATGACACCCTCAATTCAGGCGACCATGCCGCCACTCTCCGCGGTGGTGACGGAGATGATATTCTGAATGGCGGCAGTGGCGACGATCGACTGTTCGGAGGCAAGGGTGCCGACATCCTCAACGGGGGCGGAGGCAACGATCTTCTGCAGGGCGACGACGGCGAAGATAACTTGCGCGGCGGTGCGGGTCTCGATCGGCTGATCGGCGGCAAGGGTCGCGACTGGATTTACTCCTCGGACCATACCGACAGCCTGAAGTCGGATCATACCGACATGATCTCCAAAGAACAGACTGGGGGCCTGCAGCAGTTCCATTCTGCCGCAGAGTTCCAGAACTGGCTGATCCATTCGGCAGCCATCACACAGCGTTTGGGGTATGGGAATGTCTTTTACGTGAGTGGCGGGGGCCCGGCGGTCGATGTCGTCCGGACTCCGGAAAGTACCACTTCCACGGCGTCGGACGGACATTCGGATACCAATACGCAAGTTGATGGCGTCGATGAGCAGGATATTGTCGAAACCGACGGAAAATTCATCTACACGATTCGCGGCGACGAACTGCTGATTATTGATGTTCAACAGCCTGCAGAATCCAATATCGTCTCGCGAACGAAGCTGCCAGGTTGGGGATCCAGCATGTACCTGGATGGCGATCGCCTGACGGTGATCTCCGCGGTGAATCGCTGGAACATTTATCCGCCCGCGGGTGATGGATTTGCCAACCCGATGCTGATGAGCACTCGGATTGCGTTCTGGAATTGGCGTCCCGAAACCGAAGTCACGACCTACGATATTTCCGACCATGCCAATCCCAAAGTGATCGAGGACACAACCCTCGACGGCAGCGTGAATACTTCGCGTGCGGTCGATGGCCGGATCTATCTCGTCGTGAATAACAATCTGTGGTTCGGAAATGGGGTCATCAATTACCTGTCCCCGCCGACTCTTGACTCAACTGCAGCACCAACGGCCATCGATTGGACTACAGTCCTGCCGCAGTACACGACGAAGAGCTACGATGCCTCCGGAAATCTGACTGAAACCACGGGCTCGTTGTTGAACTATGCTTCCACATGGGCTCCGAATGATCCGCTGGAAGATTCCAGCCTGACGTCGATCTTGATGTTCGATATTCATCAAGGCGACGCCGGCATCGACTCCACGTCAACGGTTTTTGGAGTGAACGGCGAGGTCTACGCCTCGACGGACGCGTTGTACATGGCGGCTGCCGATTGGTCGAACGTCCCCTGGGACGGTTCCAGCAATTCGGGGCCCGTGACCAACATCTACAAGTTCGATCTCACCACCGACGGTTCGACATTGGCCGCCACGGGCACCGTTGACGGCACCATCGTCGACCAGTTCGCCATGGACGAACATGACGGCTATTTTCGGATCGCCACCACGACCAATGCATGGCAAAGCAACCAATCGAGCAACGTCTTCGTCCTGCAACAGCAGGGGGACAGTTTGTTCGCGGCCTCCAGCCTGACGGGATTGTCGCCGTCTGAACGAATCTACTCAGCACGCTTTGTCGGCGACCAGCTTTACCTGTCCACCTTCCACCAGGTTGATCCGCTGCTGTCGATCGATCTCAGCGACCCGCTCAATCCATTCGTCGCAGGCCAATTGGAAGTGCCGGGCTTCTCGTCCTACATCCAGCCGTGGGGCGACCATTTCCTGGTGAGTATTGGTCAAGACGCTGATCCTCAAACCGGCATGATCACGGGGTTGCAACTGTCGATGTTTGACATCAGCGACAGCGAACATCCCAAGTTGGTGGGGACCTATAAACTCAGCACATCCGCCTGGAGCTCCTACAGCCAGGCCCAATGGGACCATCATGCGTTCTCGTTGTTCGACGAGCAGGGGATTCTGGCGATTCCCGTTTCCAGTTGGGATTCCGACACCGGCTACACGACCGATCTGGACGTCTTCCAATTGGATGCCGAACAGGGCTTCACGCTGCTCGGGACCGTCCAACATCACAGCGAAGTGATGCGCAGCTTGCGGATCGGCGATCAGTTGTTTTCGCTCTCCGATTCGGATCTGAAAATCAATTCGCTATTCGATCCGTCAGTCGAGGTTGCCGATGTTCCGCTAGCCGACCCGAATGCCGTGATCGCCCCGCCGATCATCATTGATCCACCGATCTTTTACTTACCGATCGTAGGACCAATCGAACTGGATGATGGAACGACCGTTGAGGCATGAAAGTCGTTGATCGCTCCGCGATCGAAACGCGGGCGCAGTATCTGCGTGGCACGTCATTCGACGATCAGTCGTAACGCGATAGCGTGCAGCTCAGTTTTCACCAAACGGCCCGCGTCGTCAGTAAGTGTCACCAAGGAACGTCGCATTGCTCAGGCGTTTCGGTGAAATGGAACGTTTTACTCACGCCGACACCTGGACGCTATCGCGTTACGAATAATGCGCTGGAGGCCGCGCCACCCGTCACCTGCGCCCGCGTTTCGATCGCGGAGCGATCAACGACTCTCTTTGTCCGGCTTTGCCGAACGTCGTTCTCGGATGGCGGCGAGCCGTTTGCGGATTTCGGCTTCGAAGCCGCGATCGACAGGTTGATAGTAGTTCTTCTCGACTCCGAGATAGTCTTGATCGACCCAGCCTTCGGCTGCCGAGTGAGCGTACTGATAACCTTCGCCATGCCCCAGCCGCGCGGCTCCCTGGTAGTGCGCGTCTTTCAGATGCATCGGAATTGGAACGACGCGCTGGGTCCGAACGTCTTCCATCGCTGCATCAATCGCCGCATACGACGCATTGGACTTCGGTGCCGTGGCGATATAGGTCACCGCCTGAGCCAGCGGAATCCGACACTCTGGCAGGCCGATGAATTCGGTCGCCTGGGCCGCAGCTTGCGCGAGAATCAACGCCTGCGGATCAGCGTTGCCGACGTCCTCGGCCGCGGCGATAACGATGCGTCGTGCGAGGAAACGCGGATCTTCACCCGCTTCCAGCATTCGGGCCAGCCAATAGAGCGCCGCATCGGGGTCACTCCCCCGCATGCTTTTGATGAGCGCACTCGCCGCATCAAAGTGCTCGTCCCCACTCGCGTCGTACTGGATCGCCTTCTTCTGGATCGATTCCTGCGCGACTTCCAGGTCAAACGGAATGCCGCGGCCGGCGATCGACAGGACACCGATCTCCAGGGCGGTCAATGCCCGACGCGCGTCACCGTCACAGATATCGGCGAGGAACTCGAGGGCTTCCGGAGTAGCAGTCACTTGATGTTCGCCCAAACCACGAGTCGTGTCGGTGAGGGCTCGCCGCAATAATCCCAGGACATCCTGCTGAGTCAGGGCCTTGAATTCGAACACTTGACTGCGGCTGACAAGGGGTGAAACCAGCGAGAAAAACGGATTCTGCGTCGTCGCCCCGATCAACGAAATGATTCCTGCTTCGACATCGGGCAGTAGGACTTCCTGCTGTGTGCGATTGAAGCGATGAAGTTCATCTACAAACAACACAGTACGTCGGCCGGTAGTTTCCAGCCGTGCCCGCGCTTCGTCCAACGCGGTACGCAGTTCTTTGACGCCACAGGAAGCGGCATTTAAGCGCGAAAACTGGCTGTCGGTATGCCTGGCCAGCAATTCTGCCAGAGACGTCTTCCCCGATCCCGGCGGTCCGTAAAATACGACCGAATGCAGTCGACGGGCGTCTAGAATCCGACGCAGGAGTTTTCCCTCTCCCAGAAAATGCTGTTGCCCGGCGAATTCATCCAGAGAACGGGGCCGCATACGGGCGGCCAACGGGAGCGCGGCATCCCGCCGCTGCTTCTCCTGGCGGGCAAATAGGTCCACGGCTTCAGCTCAGGAAGAGAATATGATCAATCGATGCGCATCATGAAGACGGCAAAATCAAATAAAAAACCTCCGCAAATGCCGGTCGAGCTGTTTTTCTGAACCCGCAGTTCCAAAGTGGGGACCTCCGCATGGGTTGTGTTAGCTAGATCTCGGCCGAAGCCTTGATCCGCTGTACACGCAGCCACACAAAATAGGTCCCCGGCGGTGTTCTTAAAGGGTCAGCAAAATATGGAGCTTGGTATCGAACACAGCAGAGGTCTTTTAAGGACTGTTACCAATCCTGCGTTCGATGCTACCACCCGACCTCGGAACCCGCAAGCGGGAATCGTACGTTGTCCGGCTCTTAACGTAGCCTGACTCTCTGAGTCGGGTCCTTTCGAAATAATGCACCTCATAAGTCAAATCAGCCGGAAAGCGCTTGCGTCCGGTTCAGGTTCTCATTGATCGCCATCGATTCCTGACTCCGAACCGTGGGCTAGCGCCCAGCGGCTGATTTGCGTCAGCAACAGAACTAAATCGTCACGATTTCCAGAGCCACCGGAGCCCACAAGCCCCCCCGCTCGGTCGACATTCCAGACCAATCCACGTCGATCTCCAACAAATTGTGAGGCTGCAAGAGCGCAGTAATATCAAACCGGCCCGTGTGCTCAGAATTGGAGATTACACCCACAGCCTGTTGGTTCAAACGGATCACCGCAGCCCCTCCGAGCCCAGCCAGCACCAGTTCTACTCGTTCGTGTGCATCCAGATTCGTAGGCTGGTTAAAAGGTCGCAGGAACCGGATTCGGCCACGGAAATCGCCGAGAAAATCTTGCCAGACGGCCGGGAATTTGACGGTTCCTCGACCGGGCAATTCGACGCTCGGGGTCGCTGGCGATGCGATCAGGGGCTGGAACTCCCAAGGCCCCTTCAGATTGATCCGATGCATAACCCCGCCATTGTCGAGTTCTGTCAGTTTCTTGAGCCGCGATTGTCCACTTTACAGGCGACCAGACGATCTTCAGCGCCTGATTTGGCAGTCGCAGAACGGAACGTGTTTTCTGGTCGCCAACTGCCGAGTCGTCTGCCTCCACAATTGATACAGTGAAGAGACTCTCGCGAACCCCTACAGGCGCTAACGGCTCTCGCAACCTCTGATGACTCCGCAAGTTCTGAATGAGATCGCTGGTGTCAATTTGGAATCGTGGTTATACTTCCGACTCAAGCGTACGTCGATGGTTGTCTGTTGTTTGATCTGAAATGCTCAGGGAACAGGCAAGCTGATGTGCTAAGTGCGGATTTTGGTCTGAAAATTGCGTGAATGTGTTAGAGTTGGCGTGGCGTCCGAATCTCGGATCTCGAGAACCTCTCTCGCCATCATCCAACCAGGTAAGTAAACTCCCGTCGCATTTTCTGGCTCCGATTTTGAAATCGTAACCAGGCCCAATGCCCGGTCGAACGACTGCATAACAAATCCAATTCACCCGTCCCTGACAGGCGTCGCTGAGGAAACCAGCGAATGGAACATAGCTCCGCTGCTCTGTTATCAGACTCCGTCGTAGACAACTCGACGGGACGGATCGAATTGTCGCCACTGGCACACCCGACAGTGCCTCATACCGCAGCCTGCGGAAAGGTCCACGGTTCTCCTGTGACTGCGACTCTCTCGCCCACTGAAGCCCCTAGCCGCCGCACCAGTCAGCGAACCAATTCGCTCCTGGGTGTGCAGATTCTGTCGACTGGTTCGTACGTGCCCGATGTGGTGGTCACCAACCAGCAAATGCAGGCTCAATGCGGTGTGGACCCCGATTGGATTGTCCAACGGACAGGAATCCACGAACGTCGCTACTGCCGCCCGGAACAGGCCACGAGCGACCTGTGTGTGGAAGCCGCCCGGCGGGCAATCCGCAACGGCCGTGTGGACCCGTCCGAGATCGATATGCTGGTCGTGGGGACGTTTACGCCCGATTTCACCTGCCCGTCGACGGCCGCAATCGTGCAGGACAAACTGGGTCTCGACTGCGGTGCGTTTGACGTCCAGGCCGCTTGTGCCGGATTCATGTATGCCTTGGTGACGGCCGCCCAATATGTCGCGACTGGCAACAGCCAGATGGCGCTGGTCATCGGCGGCGACTGCAACAGCCGGATCGTCAATCCCAAGGACAATCGAGTCGCCCCGTTATATGGTGACGGAGCCGGTGCTGTGATTCTGACGGCTGGCGATTCTCACCAGGGTCTGCTGTGCTATCAGTTGGGTGCGGACGGTGGTGGCGGTCCACTCTTGGATCGTCGCAGCGGCGGCACTCGACACCCCACAACCAAGGAAGATCTCGACGACGGCTTGCAATTCCTACAAATGGACGGCCGCAATGTCTTCAAATGGGCCGTGCAGACGGTCTCCAACACGATCGAATTGATGCTCAATCGAACGGGAATCGACATCGACGACGTCAGCCTGTATCTCATGCACCAGGCCAATGTCCGCATCATTGATAACGTCGCCGAACAACTCGCGATTCCCCAAGATCGACTCTTCAAGAATCTGCAGAAGTACGGCAACACATCCGCCGGATCGATCCCCATCGCATTGGACGAAGCAGTCCAAGCCGGCCGGGTCCATCGTGGTGATACACTGCTGATGACCGGTTTCGGCGGTGGCCTGACCTGGGGCACGTCGTTGTTCCGTTGGTAAACCGTGCGAAATCTCTCTCGTAGCAGAACTCGCCAAGAGTTCTGGCCGCACTGCCACCGAATGCCCGAAGTCTTGGCGACTTCGGCTACGCACCTTTTAGAACAGCCAGTATTCGAAAAACCGCTCCGCCCAATCGTCCCGGCGGGCCAGTGCGAATCGCAAGAGTTCTGATAGAAACTCATCCGCGTTCTCCTTCATCTTCGCAAACGCGGGATTGGATTCTCGGGCCAGCGGCGAATCCGGATCCAGGGTTTCGCTCAGCGACTCGCGGAATCCGGGCGTCGACATGGCTGCCACGAAACGGTTCAAACACTCAGCCAGAGTGCCAAATTGGTCATCGCCATACTCGGCATATAGGGCAGCCAATCTCTCCGCAGGCGTCCACGTGAGTCGCTCGGCCAGCCAGTCCTGTTTGCGTTCGGTGGTGCGGCTGGATTCTCCCAGTAGAAACAACAAGCCTACGTAAATCAGCAAGCGACTATGCCGCGCCTTCAGATTTCGCAGCCTCCAGCGAGTGTCATTCGCCAGCTCTCCGAACATATAGGTCTGACAAAGTGATTTGAAATAGCGGACCAGATCATTCAGCAGATAGGACCACTGTTTCGACTGATCGACAGCCACATATTGCGAGGCATAACGCTCAACGATGCCCCTCGTCAGCTCTCGAAATGCCTCGTCGCCCCATACCGGCTGTAGTTCCTGCAGGAACAAGATCCGGGAACCAAACACCCGCTGCTCTTCGGAAACTTTGCCGAGGGTCTGCGAATCAAGCAATTGCGAGATTGAAACCGGCGCGGCGTAAATTCCCGCTTTCTCAGGTGCCTCCAACTGCAGCAAGGCCAGTGCCTTCCAGACCCCAGCGAAAGCTCGCGCACCAACTTCGGACTCGGGAGAGACTTCACCTCGCAACACGACCACCAGATCGCAATCCGACTCCGCAGTAGCTTCCATCCGAGCGAGAGACCCAGCAATACCGACTGTCACGATTTCAGGTGAGAGATCCGCAGCGGCCAGAGCGCTCGAAATCTCGCGCAGCAGGCTTTGCGAAAAGTCCCATGCGGCCTGCAGCGCCAAAAACTGGGCTAATGGAAATTGCGTCACCGACCAGTCGCGGTGTTGAGCATATTGGGTTGCAGGCAGGATCCGTGACGGCACGCGTGAGTCCTTCTCCATGAAGCTGTTGTAGCCCGACTCTCGGAGTCGGGTGGGGCTTAGGTTGAGATAATAACGTCCCGTCGTGACGGACGCCGCCCACTGCGAACCGACGCTGGCAGCGTCGGCCACGGACCCGACTCAGAGAATCGGACTACCGTTCGCGACGCCCGCAAAAAACAAACAGACTATCTAATCTGCCATCGTCAGGACAGGTTTGAAATATATTCCGTCGTCATCAAATCGATTTCACCCGACGCAAACTCACGTCACATTCACTGTTGACGAATGTTCTAAGGCGCAAACCATTTGCTGCTCGGACGCACTTCAAAACCTCGCTAACTGCTTCTGAATTGGACCATTAGCACGCTCGGCACTCAGTTCGGCATCCAGTTTGACAAGGCATTGGCACTCAAACTGCGATTGCCATCCAATAGATCGCCGTATCCCTTCAACCGAGTATCTGAATCGTCTGTCTCGATCCCAGCATCTCGTCGCTTGGTATTCAATCGGGCTGCTGCCTCAGGAATCGTGCGGTTTGCCTGAAAAAATCAATTATCGGGAGTTGACCCGCCCGATTGCATGGACAGTCGGCGAGTCCTCCATACCCCCATGATGGGAAGGAACTGATCATGTCTCAATGGAATTGCCGCGGCTGGCAACCAGTCGCCACTCGAATCTTGCTAGGTGGAGTCGTGCTGTGGCAACTGACCGCCATCGGCTTCGCGGAAGAGAAATCGCCCAAGCATCGCGGCGCGCCCCCGAGACAAACCGATCAGGCCAAACGCGTCGAGCCGAAACCCACTGGCAGGGCAATCGCCATTGATCGATTCTCGACCGCAGAAAACCCACGAACCAATCCGAAGTTTCAGCCCAATTTCAGCCGCGAACCTGCGAAGGTCCACTTGCAGCCAACCAATGCCGGCGCCAGTCAACTCGCCTTCCTTCCTGAAAAAGGGGACAAGGGAAACAAGGGTGGAAATGCGCAAAGGTCATCCACCACCGACAAGCCAGTCAGAATCGATACAATTCCCAAGATTGAACCAACCAAGCCACGAGACCATTCGAATCCGCCTCACGTTCAGCCCCAGCTTAAAATCAAGATCGAGGACCGCACGAACTCGGGACGGCCGAACAATCCCCAAGGCAATCCCATCAACGGTGCGGTCGATTCCGAGCGTGACGGCAAGATCCGCATTCACACCATCCAGCCTGACTTGAAGGTCTCAAACTCGCCCAACAAGAATGATAAAAGCCCCGGTGAAAAGCCGGTCCGATTGAAGGCAGGCGAGACGCTGCCTCGCGAGCATCACGAACAA
>JAQGHS010000128.1 GCA_028291605.1 Planctomycetaceae bacterium
AAGAGGGTGCTCGCGACTTCCGCTGCCAGCACGACAGAATTCGTCAGCGTCTCTTGATCGCGGTCCGAGATGAATCGTCCCTGCACCAGCTTCAGATGATTGATGTCGATGTACTCTGCAGTACAACCGACGAGCCGCACATTCATGGCGCGATGCTGAAATCGCGCCTCTTTCTGTAGCTCGCGGATCGGAATCGCACTTTCCAACGTCGGCAGTGTCTGCTTTAACCGCTGGAAGTCGCTTCGTAACAGACCATAGCGTGGCATCGAGCCAAACGAACCGGAATTAGAGGCAGCTTCTTCTACGGGCTTCACAGAACGCACGATGATATTGGTGGCACCGAGCGCCACGACCTGTTCTTGAGCCTGTTTGCTGGCCCCTTCGCCAATCGCCAGCATCGCGATGACTGAGTATACGCCGAATACAATCCCCAGCATGGTCAGTCCAGAGCGGAGCTTGTGGAGCATCAGGCTCTTCAAACCCAACCGAACTGTGCGGATGAAACGGTACAACGACATGGAGGGTACTCGGGCTGGCGGACGGCTGGCAGGCTAGGGAGTGTCGGATGGCGGCAATCTCGTAGCCGAAGTCGCCAAGACTTCGAGCGGCAGTCTGGAGATCGCCCGAAGTCTTGGCGACTTCAGCTACGGGGCTGATCTCCTAGTCGTGTCTTGCGAGACCACTGCAGTTACAGGGCTTCGGGTTCGCAGACGGTAGTTTCCTTGAGATTGTCCTGGTGGGTCAAGCTGGATTCTTGCTCGCTGCAATCTTAGCTCGTGCCTGCCAGATGGAATCGAGCACGGCGGAGACATATCTGTCTTCTGAAAAAGGACTTAGGATATAGGACTTCAAGGCGACGATCGGTTCGCCGTAATCGGACTCGCGATAGCAATCGGTCATCGAGATCACGACGCCCTTACCCTGCAAGGCATCGGTCTGAATCAGATCGAATATCTGCCGGTTGTAATCGTTATTGGCCCGGAGTTGCTCGCGGAAGCTCGGATCTTCTCGTTCCCGCTTGGGAACCGTAAATGTATCGACGCCGTCGGGATAGACTCGAAACAGGGTGACCGGGCCGAAATTACCGCCATTCAGAACCGTTGTGGCGGCGTTTCCTTCCAGTTGTTCTCGCAGAACTTCCGCCATCGAAACCAGATGCCCCAGCAGCGATCGCAGTCCATCCTTCCCAAACAGCCGCAAATTGGCGAGTGCAGCCATTGGACCACATCCGCTGCGCGTCGTCTCTAACGTGTATTTGCCTGGATGATAAGTCCCCGACTGAAACAGGTATGGCGTCGAATCTTGGCCGCGCGAAATCAATCCCAAGTCGTGGACATTCTTGACGAGCAGCAGGCTTGAGACATACGGCGTGAAGCCCGTCTTATGAAAATCAATCCCGATTGAATCTGCCAGACCGAGATGCTGGATATGCCGTTTGGTGCCGGCGAGTGCTCTGACGGTTCGATGGCGGAATCCCAACGGGTTTGCCTGGAAGTCATAGTCATTGAAGACTCCCCAAGCCCAACCGATGACCGCATCGGCATGAATGTGCGGAATATAATCGAGGTGGAATTCATCGACGAGACGGTCGCGAACATCGCAAATGGCGGTCAAGTCATCCAGGCCAAACGCGTCCGTCGTGCCCATGGTGGCGATAATCGCTGCAATCTTGCCTCCATCTTTCAGGATCTGTCGAGCCTGCGATTCGAGCAGGCAAGGCCGCATTTCATTTTCCGCCGTGGTCGGGATCTGGACGACCTGGTCGGTACCGATTCCCAGCCAACTGGCGACGCTGAGTGCCGCATAGTGAGCCCGTTCCGAGCACAGAATGAATGCGGGCTCGCGCAGGCCCTTGCGGAAGGAATCCGGGCACGCCTTTTCCAGCCCAAGTTTGACGCCATACAGCGAGGTACCGGTTCCGCCAAACGTGAATAGCCCCCCTGAAAGCTGCGGGTCATAACCCAGCAGCGCCGAGGTCATGGCGATGACTTCCACTTCAGCGAGGCCAACTTTGCGAGACGATTCCTCACTGACCAGATTTGGATTATAGATCGACGGCAGCAGTCCACCGATAATGCTGGCAATGGTAGGAGCCGGAACCACGTTGATCTGGGCTCGAGGGTGCCCGAAGATGAACATGCCCGACAAGTGATCGACCAGTTCGGCGGTCACAGTTTCGAGGGGTAACGTCCCTTTCTGCACTCGGCATTCGCGAGCTGCATCGTAGTCCAAAGTTTCCGGGCGCCCCAGTAATGGAGTGACCGACTTGAGTGCATCGACCTGATCGAGTGCGCGCAAGAACGAGAACACAAAATAAGCATCGTGGACACGATCAGACACAGGCTGCGGGAATGCCTGACGGAGGTCTTGCACGATGGTCTGGTAGGGGGCGGTCATACGGGGCGAGCGGTCTGGATGAGAGATATTTCGTAAGATGGGCACTCTTGCCCGTCCGTATTCAAATTGGAAGTTACTCAATCGAAACCATACTCAGGTCACGATTGGCGGTGAATTTGCGATTATCGTTCGTTGGCTTGTCCGCCGGGCCAAATTGGGGACGGGCAAGAGTGCCCATCCTACGGTCTAGTGCTCCGGCTAATCACGCACTCGAGATAATTCTATGCCGAAACCTCTACTTTCGCCCCTGCATTCTTCGCCGATGTACAGAGAATCTCGCAATCACCCCACCCTTTACCGAGCAAATCATCACTGAGTGAATCGGCAGACCGCTTGTCAGGGCACACGACGAATACCGTAGGCCCCCAGGAAGACTGCCCAACCCCGCGGACTCCTTGGCCTCGCAGGTACTCTACGAGCGTCGTCGTCTGGGGTGATGAATAGACTCCGCCCTGCGCGGGTGCAAAGTATTCGCCAACCAACTGACCAAATTGAAACAGGGCTTCGCTGCAGCCCTCAAAATCGCGTTCCAAGGTGGCGGGCAATAACTCCAACAGAGCGAGCTGGCAGAGTTGTGCCGATACGGCCCCCGACATGGGGGGCAGTCCCGCGAAAGCCTCGATCTCGGCCGCGCCACACAACCCTCGGACATTCCGCGGCCGAACCAGTAGCAGGGGCCATTCCTCCGGCCATTCCACCCGGGCGACGGCCGGGGAAACCTGTTCGGTAGACCGCTTACCTCCCTCGACCAATAGCCCGCCCTCCTGGAATCCGTGAATCCCTAAAGCGGAACGCAAGCCGCGCCCGGCGCGGCGAGCCAGCTCGGTGGCATCGAGCGTTGCTTCGCCCTGCAATGCCAAAAATGCACGAGCCACAGCCAATGCCAATTGGGTTCCCGATCCCAGACCAACGTGATGATCGATCGTCTCCGGTAGACTCCACTGGCAGCCAGGGAAAGGTGCCTTCGAAAGCTCACGGCAACGGCAAACAACGTCCAGGACGCGCTGCCGCCAGACATCCGGTCCGGCGTATGCGTCGGTCGCGGCTGCGTTGTCGCAAACCTCGGCCGTCAAACGAAACCCGGGGTGTTCGACCATCAGCCCGACCCCGCCAAATTGCCGCTTGGCTTGCGGCGCGTGCGCCAGCAATCCGAAATGCAGTCTGGCGCCGGTGGAAACAGTCACACGAGAAGGCATGTCAACGCTGGGGTGGTAAAGGGCGGAATGAGAAGTCGATACGTCCTATTGTGCAGAATCCGGGCGGACGTGCAAACGTCCGTAGCCTGACTCACCAGAGTCGGGCGAACAATGGAGTCTGGAAATGACGAATGACGAAATCCGAATGACGAAAGAATGACCAATGACGAATGACCAAACGGAATGGTCGCAGCATGCTCAATTTGGGATTTGGTCATTCGTCATTCTTTAGACGTTCGGGTTTCGTCATTCGTCATTTCTCATCCCTGTCCACCGCTCGCTGGTGACTCCGTCACCAGTGGGATAGAATCCCGGCGTGCGATGCAGCGGGCATCGCGAAGCGCAGAGTGGCACCAGGAGTGAACCAGCATGATGATCGCGCAATGGCGTCAGTGGGTGGCCGTATTGGCCGTGCTGATGGGAGTCTCGACGGCGCAGGCGAATGTGCGGTTACCGGCGGTAATCGGTAACAACATGGTCCTGCAGAAGGATGTTCCGCTCCCCATCTGGGGCTGGGCGGATCCTGGTGAAAACATCACCGTGACGATGGGCGAAAGCATGGCCACGGCGAAAGCCGATGGGGCCGGCAAGTGGAAAGTGGTGCTCCCCGCCGAGAAAACGGCCGGTGGACCGCATGAAATGATCGTCGCGGGCAAGAATGCGATCAAGATTTCGAACATCCTAGTCGGCGAAGTCTGGGCCGGTTCGGGGCAGTCGAACATGCAATGGGCGGTCTCTCAATCGCAAAATGCGAAAGAAGAGATTGCTGCGGCGAACTTCCCGAAGATCCGTATCTTCATGATTCCGCTCGTTCCGTCGGGAACGCCCTCGGAGACTGTTGCGGCCCAATGGGTCGAATGTTCGCCCCAAACGGTTGGCGGGTCGTCGGCTGTCTTGTACTTCTTCGGTCGCGAGATCCACAAAGATTTGAACGTTCCGGTTGGGTTGATCACCACTGCCTGGGGTGGAACTCGCATTGAGCCGTGGATTCCGCCGCAAGGCTATACGGCGATTCCTGAACTGGAAGCCGAGAAAACCAGGATGCTCGACGCCCTGACCGCATATGGTCAAGCATTGGGCGGTTACAACGATGCGATCAAAGCTTATACCACCGCCGTGAAAGCGGCAAAGCCAGGCGAACCTCTGCCGACTCCGCCGGGTGGGTTGCCGGGCCATCCCTTGAATAGCAGCGGCCAATTCACGGGATTGTACAATGGAATGATCCATCCGATCGTGCCGTTTGCCATTCGCGGCTTCCTGTGGTACCAGGGGGAATCGAATAATGGTCAAGCGATGCACTACTTCCAACTGAAGAAAGGCCTGATTGAAGGCTGGCGGCAAGTTTGGAATCAGGAAGGGAATCGCGATTTCCCGTTCCTGTTTGCTCAGTTGGCCCCGTACAAATACGGTAGCCCGACCAATCTGCCGGGGATCTGGGAAGCGCAGACCGCAACCCTGTCGGTCAAAAATACCGGCATGGCCGTGCTGACCGATATTGCTACGGTGAATGACATTCATCCGCCCAACAAGCAGGAAGTCGGTCGGCGACTGGCGCTGTGGGCGCTGGCGAACACCTATGGCAAGAAGGACCTGGTGTATTCGGGGCCGCTCTACAAGACGATCAAAGTCGACGGTAACAAGGTGGTCGTCTCGTTTGAGCACGGAGCCGGGTTGAAGTCGCGCGACGGTAAGGATCTCAGTTGGTGGTCTATTGCCGGGGCCGATAAGAAATTCGTCAAGGCTGTCGCCAAGATTGAGGGCGATACCGTGGTGGTGACTGCAGACGGGGTGACCGCTCCGGTTGCGGTCCGCTTCGGTTGGCACGAATTGGCGGAACCGAATCTGGCGAATGGCGCGGGACTGCCCGCGTCGCCGTTCCGGTCTGATAGCTGGACTGACGCCGTGAACGTCAATCCGTAAGCTGCGGATTTCCGAAAGAAAAAAGCGACCCCGTGGAATTCGTTTCCACGGGGTCGTTTCGTTTACTGTACCTCTAGCCTGATGCGACAACTCGCACTTGCCGTCGCGGCTTGCTGTGGCGTACAGTCCGCCTTTCAGTCGATGTTTTGCAGGTTGACGGTAGGAAGCGCCTCTCCTCGCCGCAGCCCCACTTCGACCGGCCTTTTTGACGCCTGAGGGTTGTTTGATGAGTTTGATGGAGTTGGAACTGTGGGTGGATGAAGTCGCTCGGCTGACAGTGCCCGATCGGATTCACTGGTGCGACGGGACCGCGGAAGAGAGTGCTGCCCTCAATCAGTTGCTCGTCGAAGATGGCACCTTCACGCCGCTCGACCCGCAAAAACATCCGAATTCGTTTCTCGCCCGCAGTGCGATCAACGACGTGTCGCGCACCGAGGGACAGACCTACATCTGTTGTTCGAAACCGGAAGATGCGGGGCCGACCAATAACTGGAAGAATCCGCAGGAAATTCATCACACTCTGCGCGGCCTGTTCCGCGGCTCTATGCGGGGACGCACGATGTACGTCGTGCCGTACATCATGGGGCCACCGAACAGTCCTCACAGCCGGGTCGGGGTCGAACTGACCGACAGCCCCTATGTCGTGGCCAACATGCGGATCATGACTCGCATGGGACAGATTGCGCTCGACGAACTCGAGCGTCAAGGGAAGTTCGTCAAAGGCCTGCACAGCATCGGCCTGCTCGACCCGCAGGAACGCTACATCTGCCATTTCCCTGAAGAAGAGAGCATTATCAGCTTCGGCTCGAATTATGGGGGCAATGCACTGCTGGGCAAGAAATGCTTTGCCTTGCGTCTGGCGAGCGCCATGGGCCGGCGCGAAGGCTGGATGGCCGAGCACATGCTGATTCTCGGTATCACGGACCCTCAAGGCCGCAAGACATACATCACCGCCGCGTTTCCTTCGGCGTGTGGAAAAACCAATCTGGCCATGCTGATTCCTCCTCCGGAATATCAGGCAACCGGCTGGAAGGTCGAGACCGTCGGTGACGACATCGCCTGGTTGCGGTTCGGGCCGGATGGGCGGCTCTATGCGATCAATCCAGAAGCGGGATTCTTCGGCGTGGCACCGGGGACGAGTCCGCGCACCAATCCCAACGCGATGGCGGCCTGTAGCGCAAATACGATTTTTACGAATGTCGCCCTCTGCCCCGACAAGACCGTCTGGTGGGAGGGTCTGACCACAACGCCACCGGCGGAATGCATCGACTGGATGGGCAATGCCTGGAAGCCCGGCTCAGCGACCCCGGCCGCTCATCCCAACAGCCGCTTCACGGCACCCGCCAGCCAATGCCCGTGCATCTCACCCGAATGGGAGCGTCCCGAGGGTGTGCCCATCAGTGCCATCATTTTCGGCGG
>JAQGHS010000135.1 GCA_028291605.1 Planctomycetaceae bacterium
GAGTCGATGCAAGTGATTACAGTTGGAATGAACTACCACGTCTTGCCAGGCAAACAACAAGACTTTGAAGAGAAATTCGCCGCCGTGATTGGTGCACTACGCGCTGCCGCGGGCCACACGAGCTCCACACTCTGGAAGGACGTCAGTGACGATGCATCATACCTGATCACCAGCGAGTGGTCCGATGAGCCAGCATTCGCCTCATTCATCCAAAGCCAGGCATTCCGGGACGTTACAACCTGGGGCAAGGAACAGATTTTGTCTGGACGTCCTCAGCATAAGATTTACAAGAATTAGGTCTGTGTTGAGAAACACCGACGCGACTGGACGCGGCAAATCCGATGGACGACGCCGACGATGAAGGCAATAACGCTCAATTTGAGCGCATCAATGTTCCTGGATTGTACCCAATCGCATTTCAGCTCAGAGAGCTGAAATGCGCAACATCAATAAATAAAAGTGGTGTTGAATCACCGCAGCCCAAAATGAAGGTGCTTGTTCTCCGTCGTCAGTCATTTGTTCGCAAGTTTACACGGACGTGGTACAACGCTTGCACTCGATGGTTCCGGGCCCGGGACCTTCGCGCCGATGTGACTCGCAACCCACGAGTTGTCTTATCCAGCCAATAGTCACAGGAAAGTCAGGACGATTACCAAGTGATTCAGTATCCCCGAACGAGTTGGTGGCAGGTTGTATTCTGCTTTCGCGGCACGGTCTTGCCGGTCATTGTCGGCCGCGTGATGATCATGGTTATTCTGGCGCTTGCCGTCGAGTACCTGCATTTTCTCGGTGTCGACAACGGTTGGATCAACTCGCAGGCGGGCTTGGTCGAACCTGCCGGATATGCCGTCGTAGGGTCGTTGCTGGGATTCCTGATCGTGTTTCGGATGAATTCTTCCGCGAACCGATATTGGGAAGGCCGATCACATTGGGGAATGCTCATCAATTCGACCCGCAGCCTGGCCCGGTGTGGAGCGATCTATGCACCACCTGCCCAGGATCTGGCACTGCTGATCGGCGGATATGTGCTCAGTCTCAAACAGACGTTGCGTGATTCACGTGATCTTGAGGAACTGCAGTCGTACCTTTCCGGTGAACTGTATTCCAAAGTAATCCGCTTCGGTAATCCCCCCTCCGCAATCGCGGCGGCGATTTCGCAGTGGATTGCCGAACGACGTCACGCCGGCCAGATTGATTCGACTCAGGTGCGACACATGGAGGACCTGCTGGCTCGCATGGTGGATGCTCAAGGGGGCTGCGAAAAGATCAAGAAGACCCCGCTGCCGTTCGTCTACGCCGCGATGATCAAGCAGTTGATCCTGGTCTATCTCATTACACTACCGGTCGTGTTGTGTGGTCGCACGGGATGGTGGACGCCCTTGATGGTCGCGATTGTCTCGTTCGGCTTTTTTGGTATCGAAGAGGCTGGTGTGGAAATTGAAGACCCGTTTGGCCTCGACGACAATTGCCTGCCACTGGAAGCCATTTGTGTGGGCATCATTCGGGACACGGCCCAGGTGACCCAGGCATTTGCCATATCGAGCGAAAACCACGATGGTCGAGCTTCCGTCTTCGTAGGCAACACGAACAGCATTTCGCTCGTGACGACCCCGCAATTGAAACTGTAGTTGAACCGTGGGGTAGGCT
Organism: Planctomycetaceae bacterium; assembly: GCA_028291605.1. Taxonomy (GTDB): domain Bacteria; phylum Planctomycetota; class Planctomycetia; order Planctomycetales; family Planctomycetaceae; genus JAKFVC01. Next base: position 1,648 of record JAQGHS010000135.1, read on the forward strand.
TCCTCAACCGCGCGTCACGAATTCGTCGAGATTCAAAATCACGTTGCAAACTGCAGTCAATGCGGCCAGTACCGAATGGTCAACTCCCTTGGGGGCCGCCCCCAGTGGATTGACCGCCATCTGTTCGGCGGCAATCGCATCGTGCTGGTAAAACTTCAACCGCTGATCGTAGAGCTGTCGCAGCGCCGCCAACTCGCGCGGGTGCGGAGCACGAATCAGGGCGGCTTGGAATCCAGCCGCGAGTTGCGCGTCGATGGAGCCTTCAACCTGGACCATCCGCCGTGCCAAGGCTTGGGCTGTTTCCACATAAACTGGGTCATTCAACAAGACCAGGGCCTGCAGTGGCGTATTGGTGTTAATGCGTCGAATCGTGCAGATTTCTCGACTGGGACCATCAAAGGTCATCATCGAAGGATAGGGCGACGTCCGTTTGATGAACGTGTAGAGTCCGCGGCGATACTTGTCTTCACCGGGACTGGTCTTCCATTTATCAAGGTTGTAGGTCGAACGCCAGATCCCATCGGGCTGCGGTGGCATCACCGACGGTCCATACATTTTGCGACTCAGCAATCCCGAAACCGCCAGGGCTTGATCACGCAGCATCTCCGCTTCCAACCGGTAACGCGGGCCGCGAGCGAGTAGTCGGTTGAACCGGTCGCGTTCCATCAATTGCGGGGTCACTCGCGACGACTGCCGGTAGGTGGCCGACATCACGATCAGCTTGCACAGTCGTTTCATCGACCAGCCATCACGGACGAACTCCGTCGCCAGCCAGTCGAGCAGTTCCGGATGGCTGGGGGGCAGCCCCTGAATGCCAAAATCTTCCTGGCTCTCCACCAGGCCAATCCCGAACAGTTGAGCCCAGAACCGATTGACTGCGACTCTCGCTGTCAGGGGATTGTTGGGATCGGTCAACCACAGGGCGACACCGAGTCGATTGCGAGGCGCATCGGCGGGAAAAGCATGAAACGCCGTCGGAACGGCTGCGGTGACTTCATCACCCTTGGTCAGGAAATTGCCTCGCACGTGAATGTTTGTGACACGTTGTTTGTCCGCCGGCAACTCGCGAAAGATGGGTGTGTCGGTCGGCTTATTCGCAGCCAGTTCGCCTTGTTTCTTGGCGATCTCGTCACGAAGTGGCTGTGTCAACTTCGAACGTTGAGCGACGTGTCGATAGAGTTGTTGCTGCTGATCCGCAGTGCGTTTGTCTGCTGGAACCTGCACGATTGCCAGAATGGCTGCAGGAATTTCTTCCTTTAAGGTCGGCTGCGCATCAGTTGTCGTCGAAACCCGAAAGCGGCCGATACTGAAGCCGGGGTAGTTGAACTCGAATTGATGGTCCAGAGTGACGATCAATTCGGTCGCTTCAGCCAGTTCGCGTGCCTCGCCAACAGTGAAGACGGCGGTATGAGGCTGCGTCAACTGGGGCGAAACGGCCCAGCCGTGTTTCTTCACGTCGTCGTTCTTCAGGGCATGCTCGACCGGGTAGTTGGTCTGAGCAAAATCGGCTTCGGCCTTTGCCAAGGGGATGTCTTTGACCTCACCTGACTTCGATTTCCAGGCGACTCGAATGGCAGACAGTACAAAATTGCCATCGTTGAGAGATCTTCCGACTCCCCCCTTCGGCAAGGACTTGTCAGGAATGACTTCCAGCCGCAGGCCGGTCAGTTGCTTCTCGGCATAGGGAAAATTTAGGACATATTGTTCCTTGGCGGGACCCGCTCCCTCGACCAGAATCGATCCGTCCTCTTGTGGCTTCATTGCCGATCCGCTGGCGGCCGCCATTTTCTCCGGCTTGAGTCGCGACCACCCCTGTGTCGTGGGGGCCATCGCTTCCCAAGCTGCCAATTCCGCTTGAATTTCAGGAGTCGGCGTCTCGATCCGTTGCTGCAAGGCAGCGATCTCAGCGTTCACCTTCTGCGATTTATCCGTCTGCTCTTTGGTTGGAGTCGGAGCCGTCGGTGACTCATCCCCCTTGTCGCTGTCAGCCGTCTGGTTGAAGAACGCATAGAACTGGTAATACTCGCGCTGCGGCAGCGGATCGTACTTGTGGCTGTGACACTTGGCGCAGCCCATCGTCAGACCCATCCACACTTGTAACGTCGTGTCGACACGGTCCTTGACCGCAGCAATCCGGAACTCCTCGTCGTCGGTACCACCTTCCTCATTGACCATCGTGTTACGATGCATGGCCGTGGCCAGCAACTGATCCGAGGTCGGATTGGGGAGAAGATCACCGGCCAGTTGTTCGCGAGTAAACTGATCAAAGGGCATGTCGGCATTGAAGGCATCGATCAACCAATCGCGATACCGCCAAATCGTGCGTGACCGGTCTTTTTCATAACCGCGCGTATCGGCATACCGTGCCAGATCGAGCCACAATCGTGTCCAGCGTTCGCCGTAAGCGGACGACTGCAACAGCCGATCCACGAGCTTTTCATAGGCATCAGGCGATTGGTCCCGGACGAACTCAGCAACCAATTCGGGTGCGGGGGGCAGACCAGTCAGGTCGAGGGCCACGCGACGCGCGAGGCTCTGTCTATCTGCCTCAGAAGACGGTTTGAGACCTTCCTTATCCAACCGCGCCAACACGAACCGGTCGATGTCATTGCGGCCCCATTTCGCGTCGCTGACTTCGGGCAATGCGGGACGTACCGGCTTTTCAAACGCCCAATGGGCGCTCCACGGTGCACCCTGTTCAATCCACCGTTTCAGAATCTCAATCTGTTCCGGAGTAATCGTCTTCCCCGACTTGGGGGGAGGCATCCGCTGGCTGTCGTCGGTCGAGATGATCCGCTGAAACGCTTCACTATCGGCCAAATTCTTGGGAACAAATGCCGCAGAATCCTTAGTCTTGGAGAAGGCACCGGTCGCGGTATCAAGCCTCAGTTCAGCTTTGCGATGTCCTTCATCCGGACCGTGGCACTCGTAGCAATTGCGAGCCAATATCGGTCGCACATCACGTACGAAATTGACCGGCTTACTGCCCGGATCCTGGGCAATCAGGCTGGCCGCGCAAGACAACAGACCACAACTGCCGATCACCGATCGAAACAGAGAACGTATTACATTGCGAATCATGGATTTCACATCAATCTCAAAACAACTATTCACTGCAAAGAAGGGACTCAAAATGCTCCGAGCGGGATTCGAACCCGCATAGGGACCGCAAGGTCCCCCAAGACGCGTCTTGCCGCGTCTCTCCGCCAATTTTCAGTTGGCGTCGCTCTTCACTCGCGTCTCGGAGCCTTTGATCAATGACTCACACCAAACCATGCATTAGCACCGTTAGTCGATATAGAAAAACTCATTCAAGTTATAAAGCACCAGACAGAATGCTGCGAGGGCACCGTCACCTACTTCCTTGCTGGTGGCTTGTCGTTGTTGCACGAACTTGACGCTGACGGCCAATTCCTCAGCCTGCGGCGAACGGCCAAGCGTCAAGCGATATGCCAGCGTGACCTGTTTTTCGAGATCCTTGCCGGCCTCGCGTTGCAGTCGTGCGGCCAGCACCCGTGCCTGCTCATTCATGAATTCGCTGTTCAACAGAGTCAAAGCCTGGGTGGGGATCGTGGACACATTTCGCTGTTCGCACGAGGTTGTGGTATCGGGCAAGTCCATCAACTCGAAAAAGGGAACCAGGAGCGAGCGTTTCACAAAAATGAACACCGACCGCCGAGCGGCGTCCTCGGGACTCGACTTTCCCCAACCATTTCCCGGCCGCGACTGACTGGCCAGGACCTCGGCCGCGATCTTGGGATAAACGCCCGGGCCGCCCAGCTTGGGGTTCAGCGTCCCGTTGGTTGCCAGCACCGCATCGCGAATGGGTTCAGCGTCCAGTCGCCGGTAGGGGAATCGCCAGAGATAATTGTTGGACTGGTCAATCTTCCCAGCCTCTTCACGCCACCCACTGGCTTGCCCATACGTGTTGCTGAGCACGATGTGGCGATGCAGGTCTTTCAGCTTCCAGTTTCCCTGGATCAAGCGATTGGCCAGCCAGTCGAGCAACTCGGGGTGGGTCGGGGGATAGCCCATCACTCCAAAGTCATTCTCGGTGTGGACGAGGCCTTCACCGAAATGTCCCTGCCAGAGGCGATTGACGATGACTCGCGCAACCAGCGGATTGGCGGGATCCGTCATCCAGCGCGCCAAGGCCAGGCGACGGCCCGACGTCGACGACTCTTTTGGGGCGGTCACACTCAGCATCGGAGAGGCAGTAAGGACCACGGGCACGCCGGGATCAACGACTCCTGCGGGCGTTGTCGGGTCGCCACGGCGGAAGACTTGGGTTGGGGGAACGGCTGCTGCCTGCTCTTGAAAGATGTACGCCTTGGGCACCGCCGGGGATGTCTCACGAATGGCCTTGAGAGCCACTTGAAAACCATCCCGCTGGCGACGTTCGTCCGCGGTATAGGCCTCGGCAACCAATTCGATCAGCCGCTTTTCGTTTTTCTTCAGGAGTTGCTTTTGCTCTTCGTTCCGCTTGTCTGTGGGAGCACGCAACGCCTCGCGGAGATCGGCGGCAACGTCAGTCAGCGGCCCGGCAAGAACTCGCTCGCGAACCGTTTTTTCGAGTTCAGTGACCTGCAGATTCACCTGTTTCGAGGCTTCGTCGGCTCGAGACTGTAACGCCTGAAATCTCTTTCGGTCCGCCGGTGCACCGACAGGTAAGTCAAATTCCGTGCGGTCCGCACGCGGCCGTTCCAGCGGCGCAAACACAGCCAGCATTCGTGCGTAGTCGATCTGCGAGAGTGGCTCGAACTTATGGTTATGACATCGCGCACAACTTAAGCTCAAACCCAGAAATGTAGTCGAGACTCCTCGCACGACGTCATCCAATTGATCGTAGCGATCGACCACGGGATCGGCCGGCTCGTCGTCCCATGTACCAAGTCGCAGGAACGATGTCGCGATCATGCTGTCGGCAGTGACGTTCTCAATTTCATCCCCGGCGAGTTGTTCAGTCAAAAACTGGCTAAACGGTATATCGGCATTGAGCGAACCAATCACATAATTGCGATACCGCCAGGCACTGGGCTTATCGCCATCACGCTCGTAGCCGTTCGTATCCGCGTAACGCACCAGATCGAGCCACCGCCGGCCCCACCGGACGCCATATCCTGGATCAGCCAGGAGCTTGTCGACCACACGGCCTCGAACGGCCTCGGAGGGGTCAGCTAGAAATTCATCGAGCTCCGCAGGAGTGGGAGGGAGTCCGATCAAGTCGAAGTAAACTCGTCGCAACCAGACGCGTGGTTCGGCTGAGGCTGAGGGAGTGAGTTGCTTGGAAGTCAGCTTCTGCCAAATGAATGCATCAATCGGATTGCGTTCCCAGACCGCGGGGATTGATGCTGGCAGGGCAACCGGTTTCAGTGATTGAAACGACCAATGCCCACGTTGTTCTGCAGAGGGACTAATCCCATAGATGGCATCGTCGGGCGTTGTGGATGGAGCGTCAGCCGCGAGTGCCGTCGTGACAATGGCACTCGTCAGCAAGAGGATTTGTAGAACTCGGCGTAACAAATCCATCTTCAGTCTCCGACAGGAACGATAGCGGTTTAGCCAGTCTTCTTCGTCACTAAGGAGCGCTGCTCCGTAATCGTTGGGAAAACATTTGAGTTCAAGACATTAGTTCGGAGTGGATCCCGAATCGGGAGCGGTAGGTTCGCGAAGCTGTTTATCGCTGCCGCCGAAGACACTCCCAATCCAGGAAAATGGCCATAAAACGATATTAACGAAACCAACTGCAATGACCACCACGATCATGAACAGAGGCATCAGATAGAGTAGATAGACCCAGATCCTCTGTTCGCGAAGTCGATCGAAAAGACTGGGATGATTCTCGTCATCATCATCATCCAGTAGGTGCCCTCCGGAAACAGTCTCCGAGGGGAGCCCATCGTCCACACGGACTGAAATGGAGTCGGATTCGAATTGCTCTTGTTCCGAATCGGTCTCGCTCGGAGATTCCATCTCTCGTTGCTCGCGCGCTGCCGTGAGCAACGAGGCGGCGCGTTCGGCTGTATGGCGGGTGACCAGCAATTTCACTCCGCCCGTAGAACTTAAGAGGGGCCATAAATTGCCGGTGACCACCTCTCCTTCCAATCGGCAGCGAATGTCTTCGGCATCCAGGAAACCAATGACCACTTGCGCTTCTTCGACTGACCAGAATGTCTCGACCGTCACCCAGTCCATCGTGCTGCTCATGGAGAGTCTCTAGTCACATTCAGAGGACGGGTTGGGGAATTTTGAGCGGCCCGGCGCGAGCCGCAGGTTCTTTCGGGTTGGACGTCGCACAGAAGAACCGGTGGCTAGCGCCAGTCCGCTCATCATCTGAGCTATTTGCCTGCAACTTGCTGAGAGCCAATGCACCACAGATTTTGGAAGCTGCGAATATAAATGCGACCATTCGAGATCGCCGGTGAGGCCGAGATGTCCTCATCCATTTTGATTTCCTTGATCAACTCGAACTTCCGCCCGGCCTTCACGATCGACACCACACCGTCGCGGGCAATGCAGTAGATCTTGCCATCCGCATAGACCGGCGAGGACCGATGCCGGTGATTGTGGATGCGTTCCGAATAGATCTCTTCGCCCGTCTTGGCGTCCAGAGTCAACATGATCCCCTGTTCGCGACACAGGTAAACGACACCGTCAACGACTAATGGAGACGACACATCCGGGGTGTTGTCTTTCCGCGTCCACAGGCGGGCTGTCTTGGATTCGGTAATGTCACCCTTCGAATTGGGATCGATCGCCAGAACGGGGCCGTTCTTGGCAGAGGGCACGATGACCAGGCCCGGGACAGACACGGGTGACGTCACCAGTCGCAATGTCGTGTTGTATTTTTCTTTCGGGTTGAGCCCAGCCGATCGCCAGATTTCGTGACCATCTTTCAGGTCGTGAGCCACAACATAGTCGGCACCGTGGGTGATCAGGAACTTTGTTTTGCCGTCGTCATAAAGCGTGGGTGAGGCGTACGAGTGTTCGTTTTCCGCGTACGCTTCACTGGGACGATCCTGCTTCCAGACTTGCTTGCCGGTGGCCTTGTCGAGTGCGACGACGACGGCTTCTTTTGTCTTGGCATCCCCGTCGCCGTGAATCAATTGCAGATAAAGATTGTCACCGTCCAGAATTGGGGTGGACGACATTCCAAATTGGATCCGGAACTTGCCATACAAAGCTTGAATATCAAGATGCCATTTCTCGTTGCCGTCGAAGTCGTAGCAGACGAAATCGCCGCTCCCGACGAATGCCCACACATGCTTGCCATCGGTCACCGGAGACGGCGAGGCAAAATTGCCTTCATCTGACCGGGCCACTTTATTGCCGACGCCAATCTTTTTCTTCCATTTCACTTTGCCATCGGTCTTGATCGCCAACAGCAAGAGTTCCTCGCCGGCAGCCGAGGTGACGAAGACATGATCTTCCCAGACAATGGGGGTCGCTCCGCCGGGGCCCGGCATTTCGAGCTTCCACAGGACATTGTGCCCCTTGGTATCCCAATCGGAAGAAATGCCCTTTTCACCGCTGATGCCGTTGTGATGAGCTCCGCGCCATTGCGGCCAGTTTTCGGCAGATGCCAGAGAACCCCACAGCAAACCCAATCCGGCAACTGCACCGCAGAGAATATTTCGAGAACCGCACAGCATCGACGCGTCTCCATGTTGACGAAATCTTACGGAAAATCCGCCACCGCCCGCTTCGCCGGATTTACCCCTGAGGCAAAAACATGCGTTGATACTGTAGTGTGCCGGATCTCAGGACGACCGTCAATTGCGCGACGTGCTTCGATGGACCGTGAGATGGACCTCCCACGACGAAGACTCACCTACTTCGGCAGCGGATTCAATAGCACAGTCTCGATCTCATCTGTGCGCTCACCTGAGCGGGCCGTGCCCCCAAGGAACACCAGTTCGTCCTTCGACAGCGGCAACATACGATGAAAATATCGCGGGTGCTTCAGCTTCGAGACCAGAGTCCACTTGTCGCCATCCAGGCGTTGCACGTTGCCTTCGATGGTCGAAACGAACAGCTTACCCCCCACCTCGCACGCCGAATTGCCGAAGCCTTCGATCGAGTCACCAGGCAGATCGGGAGCCGTTTGCCACGTGTTTGTTGCCGGGTCGTAGTAATCGACCTCACCGGATGTGCCCCCCGTTTCATACATCCCGCCGATCACGCAGACTTTACCAGTCCAGGTCGCCAGCGACACCGCGCGCCGTACGAAAGGCGGCGCGGGCAGCTCCTTCCAGGACAATGTCGGTTGGGTCAAATCGAGAACCACAGCCGAATGATGCCATTCCGAACCCTTGTTGCCCTGCATCCCCCAACCGCCCGCCACATAGATCTTATGATCCAGGACGATGGCATCGTGCGAAGATCGCGGCGCGGGAAGCGAGGGGAGTTTTTCCCAGGTTTTTGTGGCCGGGTCAAAACGAGCAACATCGGCGATCGACCACAGATCTTTCTTCTCGCCGGCGGCATTCTTCGCGGTGAAGCCTCCCACGCGGTACAGCTTACCCGCATCGGAGACCAGCGCCAGTCCCTGCATTTTGGCCTCACCCGGCAGCTCCTCCCAGGCCTCGAGTTTCGCCAGATTCAAGCGGCGAAAACGGTTCGATTGCAGGTCGGACGAATACTGATGAGTCTTGCCCGTGTTACCCCCATAGACATACAGCCAACCGTCCGAGACCGCTGCACCAAAACTGGTGATGGATTCCGGCAACGCGGGGAACTTGGTTGCCACAACAGGTTTGGCTGAAGGCTCTTCAGCCAACACCTGTACGTTCAGGCCAGACACCACGGCCAGGGTAGACAACACCAGCGCCGTATAGAAAACTCCGAGGAAGTCGCGGCCTCGCGACACTTGGAGAAGATTCGATTTCATCATTATCCTTTAAATCCGATCGTCATTCGATGAAATTTGGACCGCGGTGATGAATCGCCGTAGTCCAATTGAGGTTACTTCACGGTTGGCTTCTCTTGAACAAACGTCAAACGACTGCCATTACGAATCACAAATCCGCCGTGGGTCACTGCGACGCCGTAGACTTTGTCTTCGACCGTCAGTTTGTTTTCGGCGA
>JAQGHS010000422.1 GCA_028291605.1 Planctomycetaceae bacterium
ATCATGAAGACTGCGGTCTGATAGTTCAACTGCGACTGCAGCTCGGGAAGACTGACATAGCCTCCTTCGCTCTGGTTGAGTTGCACGCATTCGAATCCGGCAATCGCTGCACTGGCCGGATTTGTTCCGTGAGCACTGTTCGGAAAAATCACCTTGGTCCGGTGCTCGCCCCGATCGCGGAAATACTGAGCCGCCACCAGCAGCGCGGTAAGTTCTCCCTGGGCCCCGGCGGCCGGCTGCATTGACACACCCGGCAAGCCCGCGATTTCCGCCAGCATCTGTTGCATTTCGTAGAGGAATTGCAGCATTCCCTGCGACGCGGCAGGCGTTTGATACGGATGCAGATCGACCAGTCCCGGCAAGCTGGCGAGACGCTCGTGGCGTTTGGGATTGTACTTCATCGTACAACTTCCCAACGGGTAGAAGTGTGTGTCGACTGACATGTTCAAGGTCGACAGATTGACGAAGTGCCGGATGACATCGGGTTCGGTCACCTCCGGAAGAGGCGGCAGCGCCGTGGCCAGTTGAGAGGCCGGGATCAAGTCGGTCAGCGGCCGATCGGGTACATCGGCCATCGGGTACCGGGCCGCTCGACGGCCGGGCTTGGACAATTCGAACAGCAATTGAGTGGCTTGTTGATTCCGCATGAGAGTGATTTCTATTCGATCAAATTTGGTGAACAGCAAGGACCTGAGAGCACGCGACCATCCGCAAGATCAAGACCGCATCAGGTCTTGATCTTCAGCGCCTGCGCCAGACGATCGATGTCTGCTCGTGTCCGTTTTTCTGTTACCGCGATCAACAATCCTTCTGAGAGTTTGTCACCCTTGGACCAGGTAAAGCGACTGAGCTCCGGCCCCACATCAAATCCAGCACTTGCTGCCTGCTTGAGGACCTGATCGACGCCCCCCTGACAACGGACCGTGAATTCCTTAAAGAACGGCTGCTGGGGGAACATCAGTTCCAGTCCCGCCACCTTCGCGAGCTGGTCCGCGGCGTAGTGCGCTTTCCGGCACGCCAACTCAGAAACTTCACGCAACCCGTGTGGCCCGAGCAAGGACATGTAGACCGTTGCTCGCAATGCGAGCAAACCCTGGTTCGTACAAATATTGCTGGTGGCCTTATCTCGCTTGATATGCTGCTCGCGCGCCTGCAGATTCAGCACGAAACATCTCTTGCCGAGGCGATCGGTTGTTTCGCCAATCAGCCGACCGGGCATCTTGCGCATCAGGGCTTCGCGACACGTCAGAATGCCCAGATAGGGACCGCCATATTGCAGCGGAGTTCCGAGCGACTGCCCTTCCGCCACGGCGATGTCGGCACCGTAATCGCCTGGTCTCTGTAGCAACCCGAGGCTCAGCGGGTCAAAGGAAACGATGCCCAATGCTCCGGCCTGCTTGGCAGCCGCCATCAGTTCCGCGGCCGATTCGAGGCATCCGAAAAAGTTGGGTTGTTGCACGACCAGGCAAGCGGTTTGATCATTCAGGGCCGCTTTGACTTGCGCCACATCCGCAGCGCCGGCGGGAGTCGGTATCGTCACCAATTCGCAATTAAGATGCTGCAAATGAGTGACCAGAATCTCGCGATATTCCGGATGCACTGAACCGAGAACGACAACTCGGCGGCGACCGTTCAGGCTGCGGAGCGCCATGCTCACGGCTTCGGTGACGCTGGTACCCCCTTCGTAGAGGCTGGCGTTGGAAACCTCCATGCCGGTCAACTGGCAGATCAGCGTCTGGTATTCGAAGAAGGCTTGTAGAGTGCCTTGGCTGGCTTCGGCCTGGTACGGCGTGTAAGCGGTATAAAACTCGCTGCGCGTGGCAATCGTGTCGACTGCGGCGGGGATGAAGTGGTCGTAGGCTCCGCCGCCCAGGAAACAGGTTCGCGTGGAAGCTCCCCCGTTCTTGTGGGCGAGCGCCGTGAGTTCCGCTTCGAGTTCCAACTCCGACAACGGAGGGGGCATTTCCAGAAGTCGATTCAATCGCAGATCCGCAGGGACCTGATCCGAGAACAGCGTCTCGATGGAATCCACCCCGCACACCCGCAGCATTTCCTGCTGTTGTTCGGGCGTGTTGAATAAGTAGCTCACATCAAACCTTTCTGTCGGGCCTCAAATCGTGAGGCTCAGTCAGGGCAGAACTTCAGCGCGTCGAGTCAGTGCGCTCGAAATTCCAAAAGCGGAACGCCAGGGACATCCCTGATGATCGCCAGCCAGCCTTGTCAAAGATCTTGGGTGCACACCGCGCCGCCGGAGCGGAGAAGTGCGACCAATGTTTCGTCGTTGTTGCCGAATTCGCCAGAATTCGGGGTGTCCGTTGTCAGTCGTTTCCCAGAAGTCTGGCGACTTTGAATCCGGGAATCAATGAGCACGCGTGTCCCAGTAGGCCGCGTAGCCCTTCGCATCCATCAAATGGTCGAGAGTTACCCCCGGAGCCACTTTGAACTTGGCGATCCAGCCTTTGCCGAACGCATCTGCCGACAACCAGTCTAGATTATTCGGCAAGTCTTCGTTCACGGCAATGACTTCGCCCGTCACAGGTGCATAGAGATCGCTCGCGGCCTTGACGCTCTCGACTTCCCCGAAAGGAGTTCCGGCGTTGTACTGCTTGCCGACTGTCGGCAGGGCCAGATAGACCAGGTCCGTCAGGGCCTCGACTGCAACGTCGGTAATCCCGACCGTGGCGATGTTGCCATCCAGGGCCACCCATTCGTCTGTCTTCGCAAACTTCAACTGAGACCGATCCATCCGAGAAAATCCTCAACAAGGTTGAGTGGGCCGAAAACCTGTCACAGGGGGCCATCGTAACCGTCTGGGACGGAGACGAAAAGTGATCACGCCGTAGGATAGGCATCCTGCCTGTCCGTACTGAAAACAATTGACAGGCAGGATGCCTATTCTACGGAGTGTCAGATGAATTGTTTCGAGCCCGTTTGTTGGTTACGAAGTGACCGAGAATACAAGCTCGAAGCGCCAGCGAGTGCATCTCGCCCATTTGTTCGAAGGAATGCACTCGCTTGCGCTTCGAGCTTGTATTCTGAACGGACAGGCAGGATGCCTATCCTACGGGGTCTCATACAGCCCTGCCAGCACCGTCCCCTGCCGAACGATCTCGAACACCGGACGGTATCCCAACGGACCGGTCTTCCAGTCCGGTGGCAAATAATCTCGGCGATAGTAGATCAGAATGTACCGTCCCGGGTCTGTGCCATCGAATGGTTTCAGCTTGAGGTTTCTCGCCCGCAACGACGGGCATTGCGATTCCCACGCAGCAATTTGAAACGGATGCAATACGGGGACTACGTCGATCGTGCTGTCGGCGGGAACTCGCTGAGCGGTCTGAGTCAGCAACTCGCGAGTAATGCTGTCTCCCCAATAAGTGATTTGGAAGCCCAGCTTGTTGGCTCCCGAAAGTCCTCCCACGGTCGCATTGAAGTAACTCAACCAGCAGGGGGCAAGCTGGTACAGCCCCATCCCTTGGGCTGCCAGGAATAGCCCTAACAGACTTGCGATGGACCATTTCGGCAGGCGTTCGCCGAGACGATTCCAAACGGCGGACACTCCGCGTCCGATGAAGAACGCCCACAGAGGAAATACGATGAGAAACAGCCGTTCGCCGTCATACACAGCCACTCCGGGCAAGCTGAAGATGCACAGCGGAAACAGAACATTGGCCAACAGAAACCACTCCACTGCGATCTTGGGGGAGTTCGCTTCCGACTCCGGCCCTCTCGCAAATATTCCTACCAGGCCGAGCAGATGCAACCCGATCGGCACAGTGGTCGCGAATAAGGCCCACGGGTAGTGCCAGGGCACATCGCGATCGGCAAATACCTGGCCGCAGTACCAGACCTGAATCACCGACCGCTGACTGGCATGGCCGAGAAATTTCAACACATTCCCGACGGGATCCAACCATAACCAGGGCCAGCCGCAGACAAACACAACGAGACCTGTCACTCCCCACACGAGCAGAGGCACCAGGGCTTTCTGCCTCCAATTGAAGATCACCCAGATCACCACCGGAATCGGGATGAAGATGGCTTGTATCTTGGTCAATAGTGCCAGACCCAGCCAGAGTCCGCTCAGCAGCGCCGCGCGAATCGATGGAGCAGTTGGCTGCGACCAAGATTGGGCGACACTGATCACGGCCGCGACGTAGGTCAGGTTGAGCACCGTTTCCAGGGCTGCCAGATGAGCATGGCCGAAGACTCGCGGCATCAACACCAATCCGGCTGCCGCCCCCCACCCTGCCGGGTTTCCAAACCAGCGAGCGGCCGTCAGTCCGACCAGCCAGACCAATATGCCAAACGCCACCGCAGACCCGAACCGAGCGGCCGCGACGACCAGCGCGGCGTGTTCTCCACGCGGCGGTACGACCAATAACGCCATCTCGTGAAAGAGCCCGAGCCACAATCGTCCGAGTGGCGGATGATCGGGCAAGGACTGTCCGATACGAATGGCTCCGGGCAAGTCTCCCGCGAAAAGATGATCGGCGAGCTTTGCCCCCCGATCGACATTGAAGATTTCATCCGCGGTCAACCCGGGCCCCTCAGCCTGAGTGGGGTAATCGCCAGCGGGATCGAGTGCCAGTGACACAACAATCGTGGCCAGGACTCCCAGGCACAGCGGGCCAAACCACGGACAACCGAAGAGCAGCTTGAATCGGGCCCGAAGTTCGCTCAACAGTGATCTCCAATTATCCACAGATTTCGCAGAGGACGCAGAGGATTAAGGACGCTATTCAGTACTTGGAATCCATGCCGTATCGTCTGCAGAGCGTATCCGTACGTTTGTTTTTGAACCACGAATGACACGAAAAACACGAATATGAAAGACGGGATCGTATCGGGAGTATTTCTGCTCGTTGGCTTATGACTCAAATTCGTGTCATTGGTGTTATTCGTGGTTCACAACTTCATGAACGTTTGAAAATCTTGCCACACTTGGGAGGGCTCTCCAATAACAATACCAAGAATTGCTTTGCCACGGATGGACACGGATTAAACACGGATAAGGCTTAAATGTTAGCTGCTTATTCACCGTCACCGTGTCCGAGTACGAAATCTGCATTTGATCCGTGTCCTTCCGGGGCTCAATTCTTCTGTAATTTGTTCGACTTCGGACTCGCAACATTCGCATCATCAAATCCGCCTGATCGGTTGATTCTTACCAGAGGTCAAATCTATCCCAATCGTTATTCCCGGAATTTCCCTCAACCTTCACCGGGACGTTAGACGATTGATTCGACGAACACACCCTGTTTTTCGTGCTCGTACGTAGATGCTCTGTCTGTAGGAGGTCAATGGAATGACCAGCACCCGTTACATTCTTTTGACTGTGGTTGCATTTGCGCCGTTAACCGCATGGGGACAAGTATTTACGTCATCTCCGCCAGGCATGATCGATGGCTCGGGAAGCAGATTTCCATCGAGATCGAACTCGGGCGAGATCGCTGATCCGGGATTTTCGACTGCCTCTGGGTTTGAACGTCAGGCTGATTCGGAAATCCTGCTCATGCAGGGCTCGGAACCGGGTACGGCCCCGCAGGCTCAGCCAGAAGTCCTTTCTCAGCAACAAATTCCATCAGGAATGACGTTCGGCGCGGCGCGACATTACAACACGTCCCCCGTCTGGCAAACGTCCGCCAAAGGGGGCTATTTTGGAATTATGGGCGCGATCACTCAGCCGGGAGTCTACTTCTCGAAAGAACAACGCATCTCCCTGGGTGAACTCTTAAAACTGTCAGGGGGCTCGACTCCGGCGGCGAGCGGCGGTGTCCGGATTGTGCGACAAGGGCGCGGTGGCCTGCAGACGTTTCTGTCTCCCGATTCCAAGCATGAAATCATGAATGGGGACGTCGTGCTGCTGGAGACTCAGCGTTCGGCAGTCAAATCGGGTTTACGTGACTATCGAAATACTGCGTCGACGGGCGAGGCCGCTGCAGCTCCTAACACAGCAGCCACCCCCAAGACTCCCCCGCTGGCCTACTTGGCGTTCGTGAATCTCTTGCCGCAGCCGATCGTGGTACCGGTACCGAGTGATCAAGCAACACTGGTCGCTGTCGTGAAGTGGCTGCACCAAGATGTGGAATCGCCACCGTTTGTACGCGTCATTGCCCCCAATCCTGTTCTGCGGCAGAATTCCAGTCGTCCTGTCGAGCAGCAGGTCCTCGAAAGCGGTACCGTCCTGGTATTCGACCCCGCCACGATCAAGTCTGAACGGCTGCCGCCGTTTCCTCCCGTGATTGGACAGGCCCCCACCTCAGAAGCAGCGCCGGTGTCCGTACCTGCACGAGCCGCTACTGCCCAGCCGCCACAAGTGAGCGACCCGGTCAAGGTCCCGCCACCTGCGTCTCGCCAACAGCGACCCGCGCCGGCATTGAAGCCATTGCGAGCACCACCGCCTCCCACTACACAACGGGATCAGCGTTCCGCTGAGGCTCAACAATTTGGGCAGGCGCGGCAAGGCGTCGCGCCGACTGACATCATCAGCGAGGCCCCTTATCAGGGAGGTCCTCAAACTGGCGGTCCGCTCTTGATGATGCCGCAAACGAATCGCCCGCCGCGTTCACAAGCGACGGTTCCTGATACCAAATCACGGCCGTCATTGCCGCCGAAACGCCTGCAATCTCAGCGGGATGACGCAGCCACACCGGCCAACTACGTCGGCCAAACGATGTCCTGGCAGTCGCGTCCGCCGATTCTCGCGAATGGAGGCCTGCCTGAAGTCGAAGAAGACCAGGGTGTCGTCCAGGCACACGGCGAAGAAGGTCGCCCTGACGACGAGTTCGCCGGCCCCGCTTTGGAGCTTCCCAATCCGGTTCCCAAACTGGTTGACCCCAATCCCATCGTTCCATCAGAACCGGCATTGGCACCGACGGCGGCCGCTCCGCCCAAGTTTGTGCCTTCGACCTTCAGCATGCAAATCGTCTGGTTCAGCGTGGGATCAATGCTCCTGCTGATGGCTGTATTGTGGTTCGTTTCGCGCTGGGACGGCCCACGCCCCGTCCGGGCCGCCCTCACCGCCGGTCACACGAGCCGTTTCCGAGCACCGGCCCCATCGAATCACGGAACAGGTATGCCCCAACCGGCACTGCGGATCCTCAAACCCACTAGCAAGACAGTGGCCGAGGCTCCGTTGCCGATGACCCCGGTCACCCCGACGGTGGTGCCAGAACCCGTGCGCGCCAAGCCCTCAGCCCCAGCGCCCACTCCCGGGCCGACGCGAACGATCTCGCAGGAAGAACAACGCCTGCGAGATCACTTCCGAGAAGCACGCCAGGCACGCGGCACAGCGACTCCGGAGCCCGTCCAGCCCCCTGCCCCGCCAGCACCAGTTGTGGCGGCTTCAAGTTCTGCGGTGACTCGGGAAGAGTTGCGGCATTTGACCGGGCGCGCGGCCGGTTCCGCGGAAAAGATCCTGGCTCAGGTTCCTACCTTGAAAAGGCCGATTCCGCCCGTCGAACGAATTCCCGCAGCTTCAGGTAACTTACTGGACCGCGTCCTGCGTGCGCAGCAGAAACGATAAGTGGAATCGGATTGACGTCAGCCGGACCGCGTGATGGCCTCTGAACCGGGGCCTGATCATTGTGGAGTTCCTCAATACAGACGGGCAAGAGTGCCCATCTTACAGCCGCTGTCGCGGCCAACAACGTCAAACTCTGCCAAGATTGCAGGAACTTATTACAACGCGTGAAAGCGATCTGCCATGCGTTTTCGGCAGATTTGCCTTTTCGCACATCGCCAATCTCTGCGAGCTTGCCTGGTCTAATGGAGAGGGCCTGTCTATTCCGTTTGCCCGCATCTCCATTTCACCACGCAGCTTGCCCCCTCAAGCTGTCTCGGCGACCGACCTGCGGTTTGGCGTCCACGATTTGACGTCAGGCGACGTCATTCGGATGACATTCCGGACGCAACGATTCGCACGGTCATCGGCATTTTCTGCTGTTTGACGGTTCGTTTCGGTTCTTCAACTTTTGGCACGACTCCTGCAAATTAGGTTTGATCGTTGCCGCAGGAACGGCAACTGGAACTCAAGCCCCAGGAAAGGAGCATCATGTTCAATCGCCTCGGATGGACGCTGGTGTTGCTCACCGTGTTCGTCGCCGGCTGCGTATCAGTCGGCAGGACCGATGGCATCTACAGTCCCGGTTACCACATTGGTGGTCTCTCGATGACCGGACATTAATCCCGTCCGCTCGTGGGCCATGCGGGCCTTCTTCGTACCCAGCCGGAGCGCTGTTGTCGGGTATACGCCAATAGCCTCAGAGTACTCCGATCAGATATATAGTCCGATACCGGGTCCCGAGCCTGATCTGCGTGCAGATCAGGCTCGCTGTGTTTTATGGTGCCCCTATTTCTGCAATTCCTTGTAGACAAACTCAATGTTCTCGACGTTCTCCTTGGCCGGCACCCCGGTCCACTCCTTGTAGAACGGCAAGTCAATCTCCTTCTTGATGACGTCGAGCCCCATTCCCTTGTCGATCGCAGCCTGGATATATTGTCGCAACTCGACAAAGTATCGACGTTGAGTCGCCAGCAAGGATTTGTCGGTTGACTCACCATGACCGGGACAAATCAACTTGATGGGCAACTTTTCCAGTTCGGTCAACACGGCAATCCAACTGGCAGTATTACTGTCACCCGTGTAGTTGAACTGACCGTTCACGCACGCATCGCCGGTGAAGAGAATCCCCTGCTTCGGCAGCCAGGCGACCGCATCGCCCGCCGTATGAGCATGTCCGACGTGCAACAACTCAACGCGCTGTGTCCCGTCATCGATCACCAGCTTCTTCGGGAAATAGAGCGCCGGCTTGCCATACTCGAGCGTCCCGTGACCGAATTCAGTGGGATTGGTCTTCTTGGTGTTTTCAAACCCCTTGATGCCATTCGTGTCGAACAGAGCCTGGCTGTTTTCGCTCGCGATCGCGGTCGCCCCGATCTTCTGATACACGATATTGCCGTCGGCGTGATCGCCGTGATAGTGCGTGTCGAAGACATAGCGAATCGGCTTATCGGTGGTCTTGCGGACTTCCTTGATGACTTCTTCCGCCTGCTTCGGGAAGTTGGCTTCAATGACCAGGACGAAATCCTTGAACACGATCCAGCCGTTGTTGCAGCCGATGAACTTTGGCTTGGTCAGCGTCTTGCGGAAAAAGACGCCGGGGGCGACTTCCGTGATGACCGTTTCATCCGGTTTGAACCAGCCGGATGTCCAGCCGCTCAAGCCCAGCAGAATACAAACAGTGAGTGCTGCGATCACGGGACGACGGCGAGCCATAGGGGCAATCCTTCTGGACAGGAGAAAAAAAACATTCGAGCAGCGTTTCTAATTCGACATAGATATAGCAATTCCTCCGCTCGCTGGGGAGTGGCTCGCCCGAAACTGATTGGCCCTGCGAGGTGCGTTTCACTCTGTGCTTGGGTTATACTTTGCGTCACCGCGCTCACACGTACAGAAAATCTTATTCACAGGCCGGCGCTCGGTCGCAGTCGCTAGATCTCAGGGGCCACCGTACGATGTCCGGATTCTTCACCAAGGAGGCGATCTATGCGCCCCCTGGCTTCAACCGCTGGCGTGTTCCACCGGCGTCAATCGCCATCCACTTGTGTATCGGATCGCTGTATTCGTGGAGCAGTTTTAATACCCCGCTCACGCGCGTCCTGGGAGTCGTGACTCCCGCTGCCGACGATTGGATTCTCTCATCGGTGGTGGCCATCTTCACCGTGGCGATCGTGTGCTGCGGACTTACGGCGGCCGTCGCAGGCAGTTGGCTCGAGAAAGTCGGCCCCCGAACCGTGGGATTGCTGGCCGCGGTCGGCTGGGGCGGCGGCTTTATCCTGGGTGGCCTCGGAATCCTCTTCCACCAATTGTGGTTGCTATATCTGGGATATGGGTTCATCGGCGGCTGCGGATTGGGGCTGGGATACGTCTCCCCCGTGAGCACGCTTATCCGCTGGTTCCCCGACCGCCGCGGCCTCGCCACCGGCATGGCCATTATGGGCTTTGGAGGCGGAGCCATCATCGGTGCCCCCCTGCAAGAGGAATTGGTAAGACGATTCTATCAGGCACCCCAATACCTGGGGACGACGGCGGATGTCCCGCTGACCACCAATGGCGGCCGACGGTATGCCGAAGTATCCGGCAAATCGACCGAGGTCGTCGTCGTCAGTGACAAAGACGTCTCGCAGATGATCGTGCGGGGCAAACCCGGCGTGTACGTAGTCGGTACCGGATCGACGGGAGTCGCCGCGGCATTCTTCACGCTCGGCGGTCTTTATTTTGTGGTCATGGTACTCGCGGCCCTCTCGTTTCGAGTCCCCGCGCCCGGCTGGCAACCCGCCGGCTGGACCCCGCCAGACCCTCAACTCGCGGCCCGGAAGATGGTGAGCCACTCGCATGTGGAGTTGAACACGGCGATGTGTACGCCCCAATTTTATCTGCTGTGGATCGTGCTCTGTTTCAATGTGACGGCAGGCATTGGCGTGCTGGGAGTCGCCAAGACAATCATGACCGATCTGTTCAGCGCGGCCCTGCCCCAGCTGGTGACCAGCGACTTTGCCAAGATGTATGTCGTGATGATCAGCATCTTCAATCTGATGGGCCGCTTCTTCTGGGCGAGTGCCTCGGACTACATCGGCCGCAAGACAACCTATGCCATCTTCCTGATCCTGGGGACGTTGCTGTATGCGTCGATACCAATGATCGCCCAGCAAATGAGTGTCTCCCCGTCAGTCGTCTGGCTGGTCGTCTTTTATGCGGTGACGATGATCATCTTCACGATGTACGGCGGCGGCTTCGCGACGATCCCGGCCTATCTCGCAGATATGTTCGGCACACGCTTCGTCGGCGCCATCCACGGGCGGCTGCTGACCGCGTGGAGCGCAGCCGGAGTGCTGGGCCCAATGGTTCTGGCGGCATTGCGCGAGCGGACGCTCCAACAAACGCTCAAAGATTTAACATCCCGAGCCGACCCGGCCGCATTTCTGCAGAAATTCGGAGCCCCAACTTCCGACCTGTCGCAACTGATCCAGTCGAAGACTGTCACGATCAGCAAGCTGTTAGAGGTCTGCCCACCCGGAACGAGCGATCCGTCCAGTACGCTGTATAACACGACCATGTATTTCATGGCCGGGTTACTGGCAACGGCAGCAGTCGCGAACGCCTGCATCCACCCCGTTCACGAACGGCACGCGGCGAAGGACTAAACAGACCCCGACCCTTAACCCACCAATCGTCACAAATTGCGATGCTGCCGCCGATACTCCGCTGCCAACAGATCCTTGAGAAACACCACACGTTCCTCTGTTGCAGGCGGGTCTGTCTTCAAGCGTTCGACCAATGGCGGCACCATTTGATCGAGCAACGCATTCCGCTGAGTCTCCGTCAGCTTGTCCCAGCGTTCCAGGATTTTTTCGATCGCCTGAAAATCCTGCGGTCGAGCCCGCTTGAGTTTCAATGAGTCGAATGTGAACAGCGCGTCGACGGTGCCAAATTCGGCGATCGCGTCGCGCACGCTACTGAGCTTTTCTGGCCGATCGACGACGACTGTCGTGCCGGCCACCATGTCACCGAAACGCTGCGAGCGTTTCGACATGAAGGGCACGACCCACATCGCCGGAATCTGATCGATGACACGGAAGATATTCCGCACGAAGATGGCAGATGGATCGAGCGCAAAGCCATCGATCCGGACCACTCGCAGGCCCAGCATCCACTTGCCGAACGTCTGGCCCCGTAGCCAGAGTTCAAAACACGTATAGTAAACAAAACTGCCCAAGCCCCAGACCAAAATGGAGAGACCAATCAGATATTGGAGAACCCGCAGGCCCACCTCCGACTGCTTCTCGGGAGCAACGTTTTCCAATCCCTGAAGCGACTGGGCCGCCTGGCGGACGACCGTTTCTGTCACGACCCCCAAGAGGATCGACAGAAAGAACATGACAAATATCATCACTGTGATTAGGATGTTATCTAAGAACCAGGCGAGATAACGGGTTCCCATTCCAGCGGGCTCATAGGCCACCCGGATGTTTTCGGGCGTTTCGAACTCCAGGCTGGCAACCATAATGTGATCCGCGCAATTGTTTTGTTGGTCAATATCAAGCGACTCAAGGCAACTCAGCCAGTCCCAAATTAAGTTGTCAGGAGGGAGCAACCGGCTGATCATTCTGCTGCCGTCGATTTTCGGCGTCTAACAGGTCTCTGATAAATCTGGCACGGTCCGTAAGGACCGGCGGGGTGGCTTGCAGTCGCTCGACCAAGGGTGGCACGAGTTGATCCAGCAACGTATTTCGTTGCACTTCTGAGAGTCGGTTCCAGCGTTCCAAGACACGTTTGATCGCATGAAAATCCTGCGATCGAACTCGCTCGAGCTGCGCTAATTCAAATTTGAAACTCTCGTCTCCAATCTCGAAGTCGATATCCGCCCGTTCGAGTTTGTGGCGTTTTTCTGGTGCGACGGCAATCACGATCGTCCCCGCCAGCATATCGCCTAATCGTTGTAAACGTTTCGAAAAGAGCGGCATGAGCATGATGGGAAAAATTTCAATTAGCCGCATGCTGTTGCGAATAAAACTCGTCGAGAAGTTCAGCGGAGAACCGTCGATTCGAACGACTCGCAAACCGCAGATCCGTTTGCCAAACGTCTGGCCGTCCATCGCGAGTTCTGAATACATGAAGTATGCAATGTGGCATATGAGACCGATTCCACCGGCCAGAATGCAGCATCCAAAATAATAGATCAAGATCCTCTGGGCCATTTCCGAATGTGGTTCCGAAGCCTTCTTGTCGAGTTCCTTAAGGACTTCGACGGACTCCTGATTGATCACTCCGGTTAAGATCCCCAGAATCAGAGCCAGCACCAAAACGACAAAGAAGATGACACACCCCAAAATGCCGAGTATCATGCTATCCAAGAAGTGCGCGACACCGCGGTTTGTCAACACCGTGGAGCGATCAACAACTGGCGTGTTTTCGTCTACGTCAGGCTCGAGGCTGGCTGCCGTCATCTGTGATTCGCAGTGCTATACTGTTGGGTACTTAGTCCGTGTCGCAATTCAACTGGTCAGGAATCGAGTATGAGTGGTTTCGTCGCGCGGAACAAGCCTGAATGGGATGAACTGGAAGCCTTGGTTTTCAAGGCCCGCAAGTCGCTGCGGCGGATGACACCCGAAGAGCTCAGCCGGTTAGATCTCCTGTATCGGCGAACCACTCAGCACCTGTCGCAAGTTGCCACTCGGACTCAAGACGCCAAGCTAATCCATTATCTCAACGGCCTGACGGCCGCCGCACATAGCCTGATTTATCTCCCCCCGCGGAAATCGATCTGGACGGGCTGCAGTGATTTCATCGTCGAGGGGTTTGCCCGGTTGATCGTCCGCCGCTGGCGGTATCACGCCACGTCGGCCGCCCTGATGTTGATCGGGGGCGTGCTGGGCTATTTTCTTTCCCTGTACGATATCCTCGCCGCCTATGCGCTGATGATGCCCTGCGGTTGTGATCCCCGCACGCCGGGTGCCACCAAGGAGCAATTGATCGAGTCACTCCGGTCGGGACGTGACACCGACGACGGCGGCAAATTCCTGTTCGCCTCGTTCCTGTTCAGTCACAATCTGAAGGTGGGAATCACCGCGATGGGACTGGGCATTCTGGCTGCCGTCCCCACGATGATCCTGATGATTTACAACGGCATGCTGTTGGGTGCGTTCGCCGCCATGCATCACCGGGCGGGGATTGATGCCGAGCTGTGGGCCTGGATTTTGCCTCACGGAATCCCCGAACTCGGCGCCATCGTGCTGTTCGGAGGCACGGGCCTGCTGCTGGGGCATGCGGTTGTCAGCCCCGGCAAATTGACCCGGGCCGAAAGCTTGAAACGCGCAGGAATGGATGCGGCTCAAACGGTTGTGGGCGCCGGGGGCATGCTGTTCCTCGCCGCCATTCTGGAAAGCTATCTGCGGCAAAGTCACCTGTCGACTCCCGCGAGATTGATCGTGGCGGCCGCCAGCGCCCTCTTCTGGACGGCATTTATCCTGCACGGCTACATTCGAGAACGGGCGGCTCAGCGCGAGGGTCTTCTAGATCTCGCTCGCCTGAAGGAAGAGACCGAACTCGTGCGGTTTGAAGTTGGACGTGCTCGGGATCTCGATGCCTTGCAACACCGGTAATGCTTCGACCCCGGAAGGGGTCGCAGAGAGTAGCCGG
>JAQGHS010000201.1 GCA_028291605.1 Planctomycetaceae bacterium
TGAAAACTCCGAGGAAGTCGCAGCCTCGCGACACTTGGAGAAGATTCGATTTCATCATTATCCTTTAAATCTGTTCGTCATTCGATGAAATTTGGACTGCGGTGAAGAATCGCCGTAGTCCAAATGAATTTACTTCGCGGTTGCCTTCTCTTGAATAAACGTCAAACGACTGCCGTTACGAATCACAAATCCGCCGTGGGTCACTGCGACGCCGTAGACTTTGTCTTCGACCGTCAGTTTGTTTTCGGCGAGTTGCTCAAACTCATTGGCCGACTTGATGACGATCGTCGTCCCGTTGTTGCAGAAGAAGTAAATGCGATCACCGATCGCAATCGGCGAGGCCCACGTGGAATCGGGCAGACGTTGACTCCACAACTTGGTCCCCTTCTCCATGTCGACCGCAAACAACACGCTGGCCTTACTGACGAAGAACGCCCGGCCGCCGCTGACGACCGGCGATCCGAACGACGACGAGACTCCCTCCGCTCGCCAGGCAATGTGGGTGGCCGAGACATTGCCTTTGCCTCCCCGGCGAATCAACAAGTTGTCTCCGGGTTGACTCGAGCCCACTACAACACCCTGCTCCGTCACGCTGGGTGAGGCCACCGTATTGCCCTTCAGGTCGGTCACTTCCCACAGCAAGTCACCTGTCTTGGCAGCCATACATTGGACGACGCCATTCGAACTGATCAGAATTTCTTGACCTTCCGGGCCAGCGGTCACAATAGGTGAACTCCAGGAAACCCGCGACTCGCGATCCTTCTTCCAGACGGTTTTTCCCGTGGCCTTATCCAACGATAGCAAATAGGAGGGGCCGGAATGATCGGCGAGCACAATGACCGCATTATCGGTCTGAGCCAGTGAACTTCCCAAGCCGTGATTTCCCTTGAACGGGCCATAGTCGGTCGTGAGCGATCGCGTCCAGACCGT
The DNA here is from genome assembly GCA_028291605.1 of Planctomycetaceae bacterium. Classification (GTDB taxonomy): domain Bacteria; phylum Planctomycetota; class Planctomycetia; order Planctomycetales; family Planctomycetaceae; genus JAKFVC01. Next base: position 931 of record JAQGHS010000201.1, read on the forward strand.
TTCACCCATGTGGTTCAAGGCAACAATGTCACCGCTTTCGAAAAATGCATAGACCCGGTCGGCATCGACCACTGGCGTGGGGGCACCGCGACTGATGTAGTCGGTGACCTTCTCCGGCTTGGACGTGGGAAAGTCCTTCGTCCAGGCGACCTCGCCGGAATCCACCTTCAGGCAGGTGACCTGCAATTTCTCCTTGTTATCGCCGCTGACAGACGTGACAAAAATCAAGTCCTTCCAGACCACTGGCGAGGATTGGCCAAAGCCAGGCAGGTCCTTTTTCCAGGCCACATTCTGGGTATCGCTCCAGGTCAGCGGCAGGTTGGCTGCGGTCGAATGGCTGTCACCCAGACCGCGAAAACCGGACCAGGAAAGCTCACCCGCCGCGGCAACCGAGCAGGCGCAACAAAATGCGATCAGGCAATATTGGTGAACCGCAAGACGCATCATTCAATCCCTTCAGATGTTGTCGGGGGAAGTTCATTTTCAATCTGACGCAAGCAGCGCGAGCAATCCAGCACACGCTGCATATCGCTCGCCGTATGAAACACTTTCAGCATCCGACGTAACGAATGCGGACAATTCACCGAACTCAGCGGAATCTGTCGCAGCAGTTCATAAGCTTGTTCGTGTCGTCCCATCTCCTGCAATAATGAGGCCAGAACGACGCGGTACAAATTGGTTTCGGGAGCCTGTTCGAAGGCCTGTTGAATGGCGGCAATCACTCGTTCGGTCTTCGCACCCAGTCGCCGCAGGTAGAACCCAATTCCAAAGTGAGCCTCGTGGCGTTCCGCATCACGCTCGACGATTGTCTGGCAGACGTCAAGAGCATGTTCGAATTCCCGCAATTCGCCGAGGTGCGACGCCACTTTCGGCAGCAACCAGATGGGCGACCTGGGGTCTTCGGAAACCATGCGATAGACAAACACAGCCAACTCGTGCGACCCTGTCGCCGCGTAGGCTTCAGCCAGGCAAAAACGGGCACCAATATCGAGCGGCTTCAGCAGGCTGGCGGTTTCCAGCGCATGAAGGGCCTCGGCATACTGAGCATCCCGCTGATAAGCGACGCCCAGCAATTCCCATAGCGACCCGTCGTCGGGAAATTCGCCGACGGCATCCGTCGCCAAGTCCGTGACCCGCTTGATGTGCCCGCACTTGAGCAGCCGCAGTCCATTGTTAAACAGTTCTCGAGCGGAGTTCATATCACACATCTCGTTGTCGGGTTTTCTGCCGTGAAATTCCGGCTTGCCTCCCGGGACAATGGTCATCGAAGGGGTGAGCTTCGCGTCGCGGGGAGGCCAGCCGTGGATGGATCACTTCGCAGGAAACCGCCGGCTCTCTCGCCACAGAAATCCCGCGACTTCAAAAACGGGAAACCGGGGGCAGCACTGCAGCCATGTAAGCGGTAGAGGTGGCTGGCTGGAAAACGCGCTGGCTACCGGAAGCAACTAGAACTGAGACTGAGTCTCAATGTCATGATAAAAGAATATCGAAGGTGACGCTGACTGTCAACGGTCTCGGAAGAAGTTGCAGTTGATTCTTGAACCAGCGGAATTCGATAGAGTTCGTGGTAGCGCGTGATGGTCCAGTGCCAGTGACAATCACTTCGTGTCCTTTGTGACCTTCTGTTTCAATAATGGTTTTAAACAGAAGGTCACGAAGCAATGAGCGGGACAAATCAGGGATACTTGCTGTTCAGGATCGGCGATCGAGGCGTAAACGTGTAGAAGTTCATGTCATTCATCAACGGGCAAGTCCTCTGACTCGCTCCAGCGCCGCATCAAATTCACCTCGACACCGAGTTGATCGCAGATCCTGGCGACCACGAAATCGACAAGATCGCTGATGGACTGTGGTCGCTGGTAAAACCCCGGTGAGGCCGGCAAAACGACCGCCCCGGCATCGACCAGACGCTTCATGTTTTCCAACTGAATACTGCCGAGCGGCGTTTCTCGAGGAACGACGATCAGTTTACGCCGTTCCTTCAAATGGACATCCGCCGCGCGTTGAATCAGATTGGTTGAGAGTCCACAGGCAATCGCCGACAGCGTTCCCATGGAACAAGGGCAAATCACCATTCCCGCGGTCTTGAACGAGCCACTGGCAATTCCCGCAAAGTAGTTCTGGTAATGGTGATACCGCAGTCTTGAACCATTGGAGAAACGGAACTCGCCAGCGCCGGGTGTCTCGTAAGTGAGATCCCCGATGGAGATCAGTTGATCGGGGGTGAATGCGGCCAGGTCAACGCGTCGCTCGAGTTCCTGGTGAATGACCTGCGTCGCGGCCGGGCTGATCGCCAGTTCGACTTCTAATCCTTTGTGGATCAGGACTTCCAGCAAACGCACGCCGTAGATCGCGCCGCTGGCTCCGGTCACTCCGACAACGACTGGTGGCATAACGGCTTTCCGGATTGCGGGGCTTGACATGATGCGACAGATTGCAATTGTTGAAGTACCGTAAACTCTGGAACCGACAATGTTTGAGTTCTCAGGTTCGCGGCGGCGAGCAGGCTTGCTCACCGGCCGGCTCTCCATTAGAGTAATGGTTTCCACTCTGAGGAAACAGCGGGGAGGCCCCGTATGTCAACCTCAGTGAGTTTTAGTCAAATCCTGCCTCAGGCAGGTATGTGAAGTCATCATGCAAGCGGATATCCATCCCAACTACGTCGAAACGAACGTCACCTGCGGTTGCGGTAACACCTTTAAGACCCGCAGCACTGTGGCGAAACTTAACGTCGAAATTTGTTCGGCGTGCCACCCGTTCTATACCGGCAAAATGAAGTTTGTCGACACCGCCGGCCGTGTCGAAAAATTCCAGAAGAAGTACGGCTGGGCCAACCGCAACGACAAGCTGCGAGCTCAAGAAGCCGCGGACATCGCTGCTGCCGAAGCCGCGAAGGCTCAAGCCTAATCGGCCGAGCTTGGTACTGATTGACAATCGAACTGCATCCTGGCCGCACACAATCGAGTGTGTCGGCCAATGGATCTTGAGCGGACTGGCGCTAGCCACCGGTTCTTCACTGCGAGGTGCTACCCGAAAGAACCGGCGGCTAGCGCCGTGCCGCTCACATTTACTCACACACATCCATTGAAATTGAAGAGGCCACGAGACACAGTCATGTTGTAGCGACGTTCATCTGAAGGAGATCTTTTCCCAGGTCTGGCCTTCGTATTCTGGGGTTCCGCCCCACAGCGCCGCTGCTGCGGCCAGTCGCTGAATCTGCAACGTGACTTGTTTTTTTGTATCGTGTCCTCCGCGAACCTCGCTGCCTGGTCGCGGTTTTTCAATGAGGTGTGATCGTGGCCCAATTTCCGATTCTGCAGAACAAGCTGAAGCGTTACGAAGAACTCGAACGTCTGCTGGCGGATCCTGAAGTCATCGCTGATACGCAAAAGCTGCTGAGCTATCAGCGAGAACACGGTGGCCTCGGCAAGGTGGCCAAGGTTGTCAAGCAGTTCAACGATCTCGTTGCTGCTGTGGAGTCTTCGCAGCAGATGCTGGCCGAAGAAAAAGATCCCGAGATGAAGGCGATGGCCCAGGCGGAACTGGACGAAGTCCTGCCGCAAAAGAAAGCCCTCGAGACCGAACTCGAAGACTTGCTGACGGCCGGCGATGCGGCAACCCGCGGTGCCTTAATGCTGGAAATCCGCGCCGGGACGGGTGGCGAAGAAGCAGCGTTGTTCGCGCGGGACTTACTGGGGATGTACCGGACCTACGTCGAACGTAAGGGCTGGACCGTCGAAGTCATGGAAATCGGTGAAGCCGAAATGGGCGGGATCAAGGACATCACTCTCTCCATCACGGGAGAGGGGGCGTTCATGGATCTGCAGTTTGAAAGCGGCGGCCATCGCGTGCAACGCGTTCCTGAAACGGAAACGCAGGGCCGCGTGCATACCAGTGCTGCGACCGTCGCTGTATTACCGGAAGCGACGGAAGTCGAAATCGACATCAAGGACGAAGACCTGCAGATCGACACCATGCGGGCCGGTGGCCCCGGTGGTCAGAAGGTGAATAAGACCGAAAGTGCGGTCCGCATCACGCACATTCCGTCCGGAATTGTCGTCCGTATCCAGGACGAAAAGAGCCAGCACAAGAACAAAGCCAAGGCAATGAAAGTGCTGCGCAGCCGGTTGCTGGAACAAAAGACGGCCGAGGCTCACAATGCTCGCGCGGATCAACGCCGCACCTTGATTGGATCGGGCGGTCGCAACGAACGCATTCGCACCTACAACTTCCCGCAGAATCGCGTAACCGATCACCGTATTGGTCTGACCATGCACCGGCTGGATACCATTATCCAGGGTGAAATGGATGAGCTGATCAAGGCCTTGCGTGATTTCGACCGCAACGAACGCTTGAATGCCACCGAACAGCCGGCTTCGTAAGTTGTAGCCCGACTCTCTGAGTCGGGTGCATGCCGTAGGATAGGCATCCTGCCCGTCCGTGACAAACGCAGGACTTGGCAGCCAACCCCACCGATTGAAAGTCGCAGAGCTTTGCTACGCTCCACGTAGACAGTATCGAGCCGACACACCGATTGGTTATTCTGGTTAACACGGACAGGCAGGATGCCTATCCTACGGCAAATCGAGTATTATCCCGCAGCGGTAGTTTCGATTCTCGGCGGAAACCATCTCGCACTGAGCGGCGTTAATGACGGCAATCCTCGGCATTTCGGCTTTCTATCACGACTCGGCAGCGGCATTGGTCGTCGATGGTGAGATTGTCGCGGCCGCGCAAGAGGAACGTTTCACTCGTAAAAAGCACGATGCCGCATTTCCGCAACTGGCCGTCGAGTACTGCCTTCAAGAAGCAGGTCTGCGTCCCGAACAAATCGACTACGTGGGCTTCTACGATAAGCCTCTGTTGAAGTTCGAACGGCTGCTCGAAACCTACCTGGGTTTCGCGCCGTCCGGCTTCGAATCATTTCTCCAGGCAATGCCGGTTTGGCTGCGACAAAAGTTGTACCTGCCGCGCGAGCTGAATCGCGGTCTGGGTGGGGCCTACAAGAAACGTTACGTCTACACGGAACATCACGAATCGCACGCGGCGAGTGCCTACTTCCCATCGCCCTTCGACGAAGCCGCCATTCTAACTTTGGATGGTGTCGGCGAGTGGGCGACCGCCAGTGCGGGTTATGGCCGCGGTAATCAAATCACGCTGACTCACGAGCTGCGATTTCCGCACTCGCTGGGCCTGCTCTATTCGGCCTTCACCTATTTTTGCGGCTTCCGGGTGAACTCCGGCGAATACAAATTGATGGGTCTCGCCCCTTATGGTGAGCCCCTCTACACGAAGGAAATACTCGAGCATTTGATTGACTTGAAGCCCGACGGGTCATTCCGCATGGACCAGTCGTATTTCAACTATTGCACGGGCTTGACGATGACGTCGAAGAAGTTCGATCGTCTGTTCGGTGGCCCACCGCGCAAACCGGAATCGCCCCTCACGCAGCGTGAGATGGATCTGGCCGCATCAGTGCAACAGGTGACCGAAGAGATCATGTTGCGGATGGCCCGGTTCATCCATGCCGAGACCAAGTGCAAGTCGCTGTGCCTGGCGGGCGGCGTCGCCTTGAACTGCGTGGGCAACGGAAGAATTCTGCGAGATGGCCCCTTCGACGACATCTGGATTCAACCCGCCGCGGGAGACGCCGGTGGGGCTCTCGGAGTGGCTTTGTTTATCTGGTATCAACTGTTGAACAACCCCCGGACCGCGAATCCGCTCGATCAGCAACACGGATCATTGCTGGGGCCGCGGCCTGATGTGGGCAACATTCAGAAATACCTCGATGGCATTGGTGCGAAATACAAGTTCTATGCCGATGAAGACGAACTCTGCCAAGTCGTGGCACGTCTGATCGGCAGCGACAAAGTGATTGGCTGGGTCCAGGGGCGGATGGAATTCGGTCCCCGCGCGCTTGGTTCTCGCAGCATCTTGGGTGATGCTCGCAGTCCAGCAATGCAGTCGGTCATGAATGTGAAAATCAAGTTTCGCGAGTCCTTCCGGCCGTTCGCCCCTGCCGTATTGCAAGAACGTGTCTCTGACTATTTTGACGTGCGGGAGCAGCAACCGAGTCCCTATATGTTGCTAGTCGCGCCCGTTCAAGAATCACAACGATTGCCGGTCGAGTCCGGTAAACTTCAGGGAATCGACAAGCTGAAACAGTTGCGGTCGGTGATTCCCGCCGTGACTCACGTGGACTATTCAGCTCGCGTGCAGACCGTCGACCCGGAGCGCCACGGCCGGTATTACAAGTTATTGAAGGCGTTTGAGCAGCAGACAGGCTCGCCAGTCATCATCAACACCAGCTTCAACATTCGCGGCGAGCCGATCGTTTGTACCCCCGAGCAAGCCTATCGCTGCTTCCTCGCGACAGACATGGATGTCCTGGTTTTGGAAAACGCCGTATTATTGAAGGAAGATCAGCCGCGACTAAAACCCGAAGAAGTTGACAAGTACCTGGCCCAGTTTCAGTTGGATTGAAAGTCGTTGATTTTCTGAATTCGCTTCGAACTACGAGTCTTATTCCACCCCGCTACTGCGATCGCGTTTGATCGCGGAGCGATCAACGACACTCTAGACGGAGCCCGACATGGCGTTGATGGAAATTAATTGGAAGCCGTCCAACCGAGAGCTACGGCAATTCGCCGGCATCTGGTTTCCTCTGGCATGCGGGATCTTGTGCTTTCTTGTGTACAAAGCCATTGGATCGTGGCAATGGCCAACATTGCTAGGGAGTGTCGCGGCAGTTCTTGCGGTGACCGCGTATTTCATTCCCGCATTCGCTCAACGCCTGTTCGTCGTGTGGATGATGGCGGTGTTTCCCATCGGCTGGACTGTTTCGCACGTACTAATGGCTGCGATCTATTTTCTGCTGATTACGCCAATGGGGCTGGTCATGCGACTTTTTGGCCGAGATTCGATGGGGCGAAAGTTCCTAGCCCAACGCGACTCGTATTGGGTACCGCACCAGGCTCCGAAGGACAAACATCAGTATTTCCGGCGGTATTGATAGAGATTAGAATTCAGTGACACGGACGATCGCGAATTCATGGATGTCGATCCTCAGGGAAGTAAGACGATGACTGAATCAGCCCCCACAACACCCGCTTCCAATCTGACCCCTCAGCCCAATGATTTCTCTCAGCAAGCTGGAGAACCTCAGCCCAGCCTGATCGCCGAGTTCCTGGATTTTCTCGTCAACAACAAAGCCTGGTGGCTGACGCCGATTATCGTGGTCTTGTCGCTGGTCGGATTGCTGGTTGTCGCGGGGTCGTCGGTAGCAGCACCGTTCATCTACGCGCTCTTTTAGGCCGGACTGCTAATACGGAGTGAATGACGAATGTCGAAATCCGAATGACGAATGTCCAAAAACGGGGACATTGATCTGCAACTTGCGCAATCGAATCATTCGGAATTGGTCATTGGTCATTTATTCGTCATTCGGGCTTCGTCATTCGTCATTTCGTTCCGCTATTTCCGAACTGCGATTGGAGTTTCCCCTCAGTTCTGCTATAATAAGGTTCTGCTTGTCTTTTCAGGTCCTCTCGGCAATTGGCCATTGGATATCTGTCAGGTCCAATGGCGTCACATTTCGAACGCAGATCGCGTTCAGCGCATTCGGTCCTGGGACATTCCCTCAGAGACCACGAATGACTTTTGAAGAACTCGGGCTTGCGCAGCCCATCTTGCGCGCCGTGACAGCCGAAGGCTATCTCACACCCACCCCCATCCAAGCGAAGGCCATCCCCCATCTCATGGAGGGACGCGACTTGCTGGGAAGTGCTCAAACCGGAACTGGCAAGACAGCGGCCTTCGCTCTGCCGATCCTGCATCGACTCACACAACCGGGGGCTGTCTCCACAGGTTCTGCTCGCCGGATTCGCGTCCTGATTCTTGCTCCAACACGTGAATTGGCCTCGCAAATTGGCGAAAGCCTGCAAGTTTACGGGGCCAATACGACACTGCGCCAGGTCGTGATATTTGGCGGCGTCGGACAACAGCCCCAAGTTCGCGCTCTACAGCGCGGCGTGGACATCCTGGTGGCGACACCGGGACGTCTGGTCGATCTCATGGGGCAGGGTTACGTGGATCTGAAGTTCGTCACGACATTCGTGCTCGACGAAGCCGACCGCATGTTGGACATGGGTTTCATGCCCGATCTGCGACGCGTGATCGCCCGCCTGCCGACGCAACGTCAAACGGTGTTTTTCTCCGCGACGATGCCCTCGGCGATTGAACAACTCGCGAATACCATCTTAAAGAACCCCGTTCGGATTGAAATCGCCCCCATCAAGGCGAATACCGATCTGATCGTGCAATCGGTCTGTTTCATTGCCAAACAGCAGAAATCACGGTTGTTGGTGCAGTTTATCCGCACACAAGATATTCGCCGAGCCATCGTATTTGCCCGGACGAAACGGGGTGCCGATCGGATCGCCCAGGACTTGGACCGCTGTGGGATCCCGGCCGAAGCCATGCACGGTAACAAGAGTCAGGCCCATCGCCAGCGGACTCTCGCGAGTTTCAAATCCGAGCGACCGCCGATCCTGGTCGCGACCGATCTGGCGGCGCGCGGCATTGATGTCGACGGTGTGACGCACGTCTTTAACTACGACCTGCCTCACGAACCTGAAACCTACGTGCATCGCATCGGCCGTACCGGACGAGCCGGCGCGACGGGCATTGCCATCGCCTTCTGTGATCACGAAGAGCGGGCTTATCTGCGAGCGATCGAACGCTTGTTGCGCAAGAATCTCGAGGTCGATTCGGCACCGCCGCTGCATGCCAGCACCACCATTCCCCCGCGGGCCCCGGAACCCGTTTCGGATCGGCCAGCGGCCGATTCCTCCGAAGAGGTACGACGTCCGTCGCGACATCGTACTGGCCGTTCCAAGTCGGCTCCGCGATCCTCGGGATCGGGATCGTCGAATGGTCCGCATCGTGGCGGGCCATCGCAGAATAAGCGCCCGGCGCCGAATTCGTCACACTCGTAAGTGGGCAATTTCGGATTTGCTCCGACAACATTGATTTAAACTTCACGCGGCGGAAGAGGAATACTCTTCTGTCGCGTGAAGTTTTTTTGTGTCTCCGCACAGACATTGGGGGGAGGGTGGGACTCGGGCCGGACTGGGTGGTCGATCGAACTCGCCGGACTTGGAGCGTTTCAACGCTGGGTGTAACGAAATCTCGTAAGAGTTCCGCCCCGAAGTCTGGAGACTATCGCGGAACTCTTACGAGATTCCACTACAGAGATTCTGCGGCCGTCCAGAACTTCAAAACGTCCCAAACAGCAAGTGCAGGCTCTTGCTATCAATTGCCGATTTCACCCCGGCTTGAACCCCAGGATTCCCTTGGGAAATCGCCCAATAAAGCGGTTTTAGCGCCGCAGCATGCGGCCGCGTTTTGGAGTTGGTTGTTTGCCCATCTCGCCAGTCATACAATTCCCGCTGGGGTATGGCATCCGAGGTGCCAGCGGCGGTAGAACACTTCGCCAGCAATCCCGTCTTCAGACTGGTTTCCAAACGCTGATACCCGCCGTAATAGCGACTTGACATACCATACGGTCTCCCCATGTACGGGGCGGACGACATCCCTTCTGGAAATAGCCAGGCGGTCTTGTCAGTCGCCTCCTGGAAGCGTTGAGCGACTTCGGTTCGTTTCACGCGTTTCAGATCTGCTGTCGCGCCGGCCGGGATCGGGCCACCTGCGAACCAATCTGAGTCCGTCACCTTGACCGCCAGATATTCCAGATCCCAACTCAAACCATTCGACACCGCGAGTGTCGGTGCCTTCGGGTCTGTCGGCGGCTTGTAGTCTAAACGTCCGCGTTCATCGCGATTTTCGATGGTCTGGAACTGGGTCCAGGTTTGAGAACGGAACCACGCGGAACTGAGCCGCTGGTCATTCGCAGACCAATCCACACTGCCTCCTTCGAAGCCGCCAGTGCCAGGCTGCCACAAGGGAAACACCGCGCACTCGGGTGAGAACTTTAACCCAGTCGATGGTGCGAACGGGGCATACAGGCTCAGGCGACTCAGCGTGACCGCCGATTTGCGTTGCTGGTCGAGCCAGGTGAAGCTGTGAATCCGCGACCGGATACTGAACCCATCAGCGATCAGGGAGTACGCGAACAGCAGCACGCAAGTCACACCCGCAATGACCGGAACGGTCAGGACCATCAGGGCCAGACGCCGGCGTTTGTACAGCCAATAGTAATTCAACGGACCGATCACGAGCGTAAACACGGTGATCAGACACAGGAATGCAAACACCGGGACTGTACCGACGCCAGGAATCAAGAACGTCAGGAATTCAGAATTGTCAGTTCGCGAACTCATGCCGAGTTTCCGCGGCCACTGTGTGACATTTTTGGGCAGCGAGGACAACCACCAGCACCAGTCATTGGCGGTGCCGGGAAACGGATTGTCCGGAAAGACATGTACTTGTCCCAGCACCCAATCGCGATAAGAGTAGGTCTCAGTGCTGATTTTCCAGGGTGGGGTATCGACAGGCCCGGGCATTGGGGTCGCTGGAGAATGTCCGGCGCCAGTTCGAATTATGCCGGAGGTTGTGATCTCTGTCGTGCGATGACGATCGGGAAAACAGGTTGTCCAGCCTGCCGGGTCCTGCTTGAGCTGCAAAGTCTGATTGAGTTCCGTATGCTTTGCCGCCGGCTGACCTGTTCCGTAAATGAGTAGCACTCCTCCGGTCGCCGTCCACTTGAGGATGGCGTCTCGTTCGGGCCCCGTCAGTCGCGAACTCCAGTCCTTCCAATTCACCGCGACGAGATCGATTCCACTGTAGTCAATCCAATTGAGGGGGAGATTCTGCGCTGGCTGCACGACAATATGATCTTTGTCCAAAAAGGCCGAGGAATAATAGCCTCCACGTCCACCGGCCGCGGTCTTAATGCTCGACAGATTGGCACACTCGGTTGCCGCAGCGTCTTCGAACGGCTGCATCTGCTTGTCATCCAGGTCGTCGGTGGAAATGATCAGCATCGAAGCTCGCGACACGGCGCCACCAAATTCTGGAAGCGCGTGACGGGAGCTCAGGCCTTTCAATTCGGCACCGTTTTCAGCATAAACTCGGACGATGCCCTGCGTCCCCGTGCTGACCATAGGAATGGATAAGGTGAAGTGAATCGTCGCTTGTTGTTCGACTCGGACGGCACGATAAACCTTAGGGAGGGCATCATCGCGAGCGGAATTCACCCCTTCGAAAACGACAGTCAGACTGCGCGGGGCACCCATATTGGAGAGCTTGATGCGCAAGGGGAAATAACCGCCATAAGCATTTCCCGGCCACCGGGAATCCACTTGCAGAATAATATCCTGGTCTCTGGACGAGGCTTCGTGCCCGGCGGCGGAAGCCACGGTCGGGTTCAGCATCGTGGAAGCGAGCAGCAAGGTCGCCGCAAACCAGATCGTCCCGCTAACGACGAACTTGCCCACGGTGGAACTCCTGCGCGGTATAGAGGCGAGTTTTATCAATCGTTCCATGAATTGTTCCAGAATCACCCTTTGAGATCTTGCGGTAGGGAACGGGAGATCTCGGGCACAACTTCCAAGAGTCGATCGACGAGTCGCAGTGCATCCCAGCCCTCCAGGCGTGCGGCATAATCCAGGATCAGTCGGTGTCCCAGCACGCTGGGAGCGACCCGTCGCACCTCATCAAATCCGACATTCGGTTTGCCCGACAGCAGTGCAGCGGCACGGGAAGTGGATGCCAGGGCGATTGCCGCGCGAGGTGACGCTCCAAACTTCACGAATTTCTGCACCTCTTCCGGCGCCCCCGGATGACCAGGCTGCGTCGCAGTGACCAACCGGGCAATATAGTTGGCCACTGATCCAGGCAAGTGGACTCGATCGGTGTCATCGAACAGTCGCTGCAGTTCGACCGCGGACAGGACCTCCTGGAGTTCCGGTGCCTGACCGTGACGGCGCGTCAGGATGATTTGCTCTAATGTTTCGCTGGAAACACCGCGAACCTGAATTTTGAATGTGAATCGATCCAACTGCGCTTCAGGCAGCGGATAGGTCCCTTCCAGTTCAATCGGGTTCTGGGTCGCCAGCACGAAGAACGGGACCGGCAGTACGTGAGTTTCGCCCAGCACGGTGACGCGCCGCTCCTGCATCGCCTCCAGCAAGGCCGACTGGGTCTTGGGGCTGGCGCGATTGATTTCATCGGCGAGAACCAGGTTGGCAAACACGGGACCCGGATGAAAAACCAGTTTTCGCTGGTTGTTCTCTTCCTGCAAAATCGGCGTTCCGACAATATCGCCCGGTAGCAAGTCTGGCGTGAATTGCACTCGACGGAATTTCAGTCCCAGCAGCTTGGAAAGAGATTTGATCAGTTCGGTCTTACCGAGTCCGGGAAGTCCTTCCAGCAACAGGTGCCCGCGAGCCAGCAGGGCGATGATCACCAATTCCAGCAACTGCTCCTGCCCCAGCAATGCCCGTCCCAGTTCCGTTTTCAATCGGTTGAGATGCGTTTTCGCGGCATCAACCTGAGCTGGAGTCAGTAATTCCTCGCCTGCTGACGCTGGCATCACAGATATTTCAGACAAGGGAGCTCCTTGGGATGTGAATTCATGGGGTCTGAGAAAGGCAAATCCGCATGAAGATTTCCGCGGCCGGTCAGCAGTCGGGGCAATTTCCTGTGCACCCGACAACTGAACTGGCCGCAATTTGCAGCCGGGATTATATCCCCAGCCGCAAGTCGGTGCCAATTGCGTCTGGCTCTTTCTCGATTACAATGGTTGGCTATCAGCTTACGGTGCGAAGCTGCGCAAATGAAGGTCGTGGCCCCAACTCTCTGAGTCGGGTGTCTTTAAAATGAGGAATTCCCGACTCACAGCGTCGGGTTACAGTTCTGCCGCATCAAACACCAAGTTGCAGTAACATTCGGAAGCGGAGTCATCGATGTCGGACCAGTGGTATTACCAGGCTTTTGGCCAAGAGTTTGGTCCATTAGCCGAAGAAGAAGTGGCTCGCATGCTGCTCACTGGAGAGCTGACTGCGGACGACGAGGTACGAGAAGGGACTGATGGATCGTGGACCAGGGCTGGAGCGGTTTCAGGACTGATGGATCTGGTCACCGCAGTTGCCGTTGAGACAGCGGAAGTCGCTACCGACATTGATACCTTCATGCTGGTCGATGAGCAGGATGCTGCACCGGTGGAGGATCAAACTCCGGATATTTCCGATTTTGATCTGTCTCCTGAAGTTGCGAGAGAGACTAAAAAGATTGAGCCGGAGGAAGAAGTTGAGGAGCCTGAGCCCGCCATCTGGTATTTCCAGACATTTGGCACCGTGCTCGGTCCGGTTCCGCTGAGCGAGTTGGGTGAGCTGGTTGATCGCGGAGAGCTGAGTGCCAGCGATGCAATTCGAATGGGCACCGAAGGTGACTGGATCACTGCCGGCGAAATTCCCGAGCTCTTTCCGATGGGTCGCGGCACGCCGCGCCCGCCCACTTATCGACGCCCTCCAGCGGAACCCAACACGACGAACTCGACTTGGCAAGCACCAGTGCACCAGCCAGAGCCCGCCTGGGATGCGCCGCGTTCGCACCCTATGGTTCCTGCTGCACACGCCTGGACGGCACCTGACGCCTCCGTCGATGTGAACTGGTATTGCTACGTTGACGAACAGGAAATGGGACCATTGGCCATCTCCGATCTGCAGGGTCTGGCCGCCTCTGGGAAGGTGACTGCGGAAGTTTACGTCAAGTACGGCGTGCAAGGAGAATGGCTGCTGGCATCGCAGGTGCCCAATCTGCTGCCATCTCACGATCCCGTTCCAGCATCCGCCTCACAGGTCGTCTTTGTGCCGGTGGCACCAGCCGCCCCCGCGACTCTCAATCTGGCCGACGCCGAACGATCAGAACTCGTCGTACAGTTGTTGGCCTTGTTGAAGAAAGAAGGTCTGCAAACGTCTTTGCTGGGCGCCATTAACACTGCTGCCCCGACCAGCGGCGCCGGCTGGTACTGCAACATCAGCGGCAGCGTCATGGGCCCGGTTTCCATTGAAGCCCTCGTCCAGATGGTTCTACAAAAGCGAATATTCCCCGATGACTTGATCCGGTTGGGTGATACTGGCGAGTGGTTCCCAGCGAAGTCTGTTCCCGATCTCTTCCCCGACAGCTCGGGTAAGGGCAAGAAGGGAGACGACCTCGACAGCGAAATGAACCTCATGGCTCGCATGGACAAGATCTACCAGGAAGCCCAGGAGGCAAAAGCCAAGAAGGAGGCCGAAGAAGCTGCGAATCCCTCGGCGAGAACAGGCTCGGGAGGAGCCTCTCGGTCAAAAATGGCCGACAACATGCTGCGCGATATTAACGCGAAGATGGCGCGAGGCAAAACGGACGCCGAATTGGCGGCGGAGAGAGCCGCGAAGCTCGAAGAATTCTATGGCAGCTTCAAGCTCGACCGTCGAGCCGTGTTCGTGCTGATTCCGATCGTCATTGTGGGGATAGGGTATCTGGCAGCGCCTATCCTGTTAGCCAACGTTTGGGCCGGTCAAGGCTACGATGCATTGCTCAAGATCCTGGCGGCCGTAGAGAAAGACAAGGGAGCTGATCAGGCCAGTTTTGAGAAGAAATCGAAGGACATCATTAAACAGATCGATGTCGTGGCCAAGGGCGTGAAGGGTGGAGCGTCGGGTTCGGCTAAACGCGACGTCGCACGCATGGCGAACTACCTGAAAGAAATGGTGCGCGCGATGGCCAAGAAACCTGTGGCCACAGCAGCAGCCGGAGAAGACGAATTCTCCCGAGCAAAGAAGCACTTCGAGGAATAT
>JAQGHS010000230.1 GCA_028291605.1 Planctomycetaceae bacterium
TGCCGGGCAACCTGGACCGTTTCCCAAGCATCGAGATTGTCGAAAATGTCCCGTTTGAGACGATTGATTTCCAGCCGTAGATTGCGAATTTCTTCCCGGACTTCAGGCGTGGGCACGTCGGCACGCCATTGGTTTTCGAGGGCTTGGAGTTTTTCTTCGAGATCGTAAATCGGCCGTTCGAACGGGAGACGATGCGTGATCGCCATAGTTGATCCAACTTTCCAACAGGACTTCAGAACCGGTTACGAAGTTGACGCAAACCGGACAATTTTTATGGATTGTGGGCGAATCGCGAATTGTAGCAAATCCCCATTTCTGTGGGGAGTGCGGTTGATTTCTGGAACACCGAAAACGCATCGTGGGACGGGTATCCAGGCCCGCCCGTCCCCCAAAACAAAACTGTTCAACCGATAGAATCCGAGGATTTTCGCGAAGCAGAAAACTTCGCCAGTGGAAGCAAAAAGGGCTCTCGAGTCGATCTCATAAAAGCTGCAAAGTGCTTTGCAAACTCAAGTTACAGGGACGGACGGGTCAGGAGACCCGTCCCACGAACGCCGTCAATCTCGCCCTCAGTTCGCCCGATCGCTATAAATGACATCAAACAACCTTGATGGATTATCGCGAGGGACATGTGATGCGAGTTCGTTCGTCCGTTGCCGCTACCGCACTTTGTCTCGGAATTCTGGCGAGTTTGGGAGCCGATGCGCCCCCTGCTCCGCAGTTGCTCGTCCATTATCCGTTCGACAAAGATTTCAACGATGCCATCGGCAAACCCACTTCGCAAATGGCCGCCGGCGGGATCGCGTTGAAAGATGGGTCCGCGGTTTTCGATGGGACTGACGATCTCGTTGAGGTCGTCCACAATCTGCCCGAGACCGACCTGACGATTGCCATTCGTTTCAAAACGGCCAATCCCAATTGCGGTCTATTCGCCGTGCATGCGGGAGCATTGGGAGTGAGTGGTAACGACCGCCATATGTACTTCAAAGAAGGCAAGCCGCAGCAGCGAGTTTGGAACAACGAAACGATCGGGGCGACCGAAGGAAATGCCGCCGATGGCCAGTTCCATACGTGGATGCAAATCTTAAAAATGGGCGGCGGGCAGCAGATTTTTCTCGATGGCAAACTGGTTGCGTCAGGCCAGAAAGGGGCCAGCGATTTTAGTACAGAGCAGGGGTTTCTGATTGGCTATTCCAATGACGCCGGCCACCCGTATTTCCAGGGCGAAATCGATGATTTGAAGATCTGGAATCGACCGCTCACCGAAGTTCAAATCGCGGCTGTCCTGAAAGGCGAGCCGCTGGATGGGGGCTTCAGTCTGGCGGCCCTCCCCCTGCCCTCGAATCTTCCGCCAATTAATCCCGCCAACGCCAAGTTACTGCCGCCACTGGCAGGTCTCCCGGCGACCGGTTCCAGCATCGCCTTTAGCCCGAACGGCCAACAAGTCGCCGCCGGGTACTTCAATAACTCGCTACGAGTCTGGACACTGGCTGATGGCAAAACCACCGATGCGACGGCTCACAAGGGTGGGATCACCGCAGTGCGATTTAATCCCGCTGGCGATCAGATTGCCACTGCTGGAATGGACAACTCCATTTTAGTCTGGGCGAATCCACCTGCCGCCATGCCTGCAAAAACTCTCGCCGGACATACTCGCTGGGTGCGAGATCTGGCTTATACTCCGGATGGAACGCGACTCGTCAGCGTCAGCGATGATCGGTCGGTCCGCGTCTGGAATCTGGCGGATGGTAAAGCCCTGCATACGTTAACCGGACATACGGATTGGATCATGGCGCTGGCCATTCGCGCAGATGGTCGGTACGCGGCAACGGCCAGCTACGATCAAACAATTCGTCTCTGGGATCTGGACCGCGGAGCCGAAGTCAAACAGTTTTCCACCAAGGGGCAAATTGTCACTGATCTCGCCTGGACCGCGGACGGCATGGCATTGGTCTCGGTCGGATTAGATCGAATGGTCCGCATCTGGAATCCGCTCGATGGTCAACAAGTCCGCGAACTGGCAGGGCACACAGATCAACTCCATTGCCTGGCCGTACATCCCGGAGGCCAGTTGCTGGCGACAGCCGGCGCTGACCGCATCGTGCAATTGTGGAACCCGATCACCGGTGAAAAGTTAAAGGCACTGGACGGCCCGACAACTTGGATCCACGGCTTGGCCTGGTCCGCGGATGGAACCAAACTCGGTTCGATTGGAGTTGATCAAGTGGTTCGCTTGTGGGAGTTCCCAGCGAACTAATTAGTTAGCGACAATTCAAATTGAAAGAAGAGTTTTTAGCCACGGATTAACACAGATTAAACACGGATTAATACAAGGTAAAAGGTGGTCGACGCGGGATTCAATCGACCAAGAGCAGGTTGGTTGGACTTTCATGTTCTCACCCTGGCAGGGGTGAGAACCCAAACGCTTGACTCCAGTGTCCCGCTTGTCGAAAGACGTTCGCAGACGATGACCCAATCCGTGTTTAATCTGTGTGAATCCGTGGCTAAAAAACTCTTCGTAACTCTCTCTCGACGTGATAAACAAAAACAGCCAGCCCTGTTTTCAGGACCGGCTGTTTGATCGTCGTCTTGTTGAATGCGAGTGCACCGACTATTCGGTCTTCTCGGCGGGCTTTTCTTCGCCGTCCTTGGCCGCGCCTTCTTTTTCTTCCTTCACGGTGGGCTCAGCAGGGGTCGGTGCAGCTTCTTTCTTTTCTTCCTTCTTCTCTTCTTTTTCCTTGGATGCCAGCAGATCGGCTTCGCTCTTGGCGAGCTTTTCTTCCGTCGCGACCAGCTTCTCTTTCGAGGCAGTCAATTCGGCGGTCAGGGCGGCCTTCTCTTCGGTCAGCGTCTTGTTGGCTGCTTCAGCCTTCTTGGCGGTTTCTTCCGCGGCGGCCAGCTTCGCAGTGCTTTCTTCCTGAGCCTTCTTCAAGGCGGATTCGGCCGCAGCCTTGCCCTTGCCGGCGGCATCGGCGACCTTCTTCAAGTCTGCAGCCGCAGCGGCTTGTTTCTTGGCTTCGGCCTGAGCAGCTTCGGTGGCGGTCTGAGCTTTGGCAACTTCGGTCGCCATGTCGGCCTTCAACTTGGTGACTTCGGCGAGCAACTTGGTGCGCTCGTCAGTCAGGCTGTTTACGGCGGCTTCGGCTTGCGAAGCGTCTTCAGCGCGGCTGAGAGCAATGTGGTAGGGCAGAATGGAATACTGTGAATCCACGCTGCTCGAGTAGGCTCCGGCCACGGGGGTGGGCAAAGCGGGACCGCAGTACCGGCCCTTGCCCGCTTCCACTTGGCCAACCATTGTCGTGACACCCGCCGCCAACAACCAAGACATCATTCGCTTATTCATAGGATTTCCCATCATCGTTCAGGTCGTTGCCCGACCCAGCCGCCCATCATTAGAAAAGTAACGCACGCTCCTCAAGCCGTGCCCGGGGCGTCTACGGGGCAGTCTTAAGGATCTGATTCGGAGTGTTTTATCTGTATTTGATCGCGTACGATGCGCCCTGCAGGCGGCGATCGACGACCAAATTAACTGCGGTGGGTCCAACCCAAATCTGGCGGGCCATTTCGGGGTGAGGCTTGGATATCGCGGGGAAAAGCACTGTTTTCACAGTGCAGAACACTCCACGAATCGAGCACACTTCGTCAGATGGCAGGGATTGCAACGAATATCCGAATCGGTTGCATTCTGGGAACTTAATCGTTTGAGGGCATCTTGCAGAACACTACAAATACAACAATGAAAAACCGTTGGCAAGTCAAATGACACCCAACGCACTGGTCGACAGACTTTTCGTGGTGGCAGACACTGGTGCCACCTGAACCGCGCGCCACATCGCGCGATAAGAAACATCTCGGCAAATTCGCATGTGTCCGTTGCTGCTGCGGCCGAAAACCGTCAAAATAGTCGGTTTCCCAACGCCGATTACGCCAGTTGGACGCAGCGTTCTGATGTTGCCGAATTTGCGGTAAAAGGATTCCACTCGCCATGCCCCTTGTATTAAGCCTCAAACAGCAGACGTCCATTCCCATCGAAGTGGACACCATTCGCATGGAAACAATTCGCACGCAAACGTTAGAAGAAGTGCGAGCGACTCCCATCCATTACGGCAACAAGACCCCTGCCCTGTCCGACTTCTTCGACGTCTCGGGATCTGCAGCCGATGACGCAGAGATCATTTATGAAGGGGACTGCTCGAAGATCAAGTTGATCGGCGCCTGCCTGACCGAGGGACGGATCGTCGTGCGCGGCAACGCCGGTATGCATGTCGGTGCGGAAATGCGCGCCGGCGAGATCATCGTGCACGGCAATACGGCCGACTGGCTGGGGGCGGAAATGCATGGCGGTCGGATCCACGTGCACGGCAACACCGGCCATCTGGTCGGTGCAGTCTACCGCGGTGGCCGCAAGGGGATGACGGCCGGAGAAATCTTAATCGATGGCAATGCTGGCAATGAAATTGGCAACTCGATGCGTCGCGGGCTGATCGCGATTGGCGGCACGGCAGGCGACGCGGTGGGCTACAACCTGATTGCGGGCACAATTTTGATTTTTGGCGGCATCGGTATTCGACCGGGAGCCGGCATGCGCCGCGGCACGATCGGCCTGCTCGGTCCCGCAGCCCCTCCCCCGATGTTGCCGACGTTCAAGTCCGCGGGTCCGTCGCGCCCTGTATTCCTGCAAATCTATCTACGACACCTGCGACAACAAGGGTTTGCTGTCCCGGACGAATGTTTTTCAATCGCCTACGAGCGGCATTGCGGGGATTTTCTGGAATACGGCAAGGGCGAGATCCTGGTACGGGCGAGTTGCTAAGTCGTCGTGAGAAGATCATGATTCAGGCGAGCCCGGCGGCGTAAGTCCCGGGATTCCGGAGCCGATGTTGATCGCAACGGCGATGAAGAAGAATCCGGGAGCTCACGCCCCCCGGCTCACTTACGAATTGTATTGCACGTTCAAGTCGACAGCTCGTCATTATGTTTCCGGCCAAACCCCACCCTGCCACCACCGTCAATATCGCCGAGAAACTCCGAGAATCGGCAGCCACCGCCCCCTATCAGCGCGCCGTCGTCTTCCCCGTCGGTCGAGATTCGCAAGGCCGCGTAACCTATTCGCACCTGACCTTTCAACAACTCGATCGCGAATCAGATCGGCTCGCTCGCGGACTGCGATTGCTGGGTGTTTTACCGGGATCGCGGTTGGTCTTAATGGTCCGCCCGAGCCTCGAGTTCATCGCCCTGACCTTCGCCCTCTTCAAGGCGGGCGCTGTCGTGGTATTGATTGATCCCGGCATGGGACGGACCAGCATTTTCCGTTGCCTCGATCAAGTCGAACCGCAAGGCTTCATCGCCATTCCCATCGTGCAGGCGATTCGCGTGTGTCTGGGTTCGCGCTTCAAGTCTGCGCGCCTGAACGTCACCGTGGGAGGCCGTCGCTGGTTCTGGAAGGGGCCGGATTATCAGGAACTCCTCGGCACCGAATGGGAGCCGTTCGAGACGACCCCGACTTCAGCCACCGATCCCGCCGCCATCATTTTTACCAGTGGCAGTACGGGCCCTCCCAAGGGGGTCCTTTATGAACATGGCATGTTCGCCGCGCAAGTCGAACTGTTGCGCGAGTTCTATCAGATCCAGCCCGGCGAGGTTGATCTGCCCGGCTTCCCGTTGTTCGCTCTGTTCAACTCGGCGATGGGCGTGACGACCATCATTCCCGACATGGACCCCACCCGTCCGGCCCAGGTGGATCCTCGTAAGATCCTGGAAGCCATCGAGAACCACGGCGTGACGCAAGCATTCGGCTCGCCCGCAATCTGGAATCGGGTCGGGCGCTACTGCGAGCAGCATCACCGGACCATCCCGCGACTTAGTCGCGTCTTATCAGCCGGGGCGCCAGTTCCGATCCCGGTGATCGAGCGCATGCTGAAGGCCCTGGATGACTCGCCCCCCCCTGCCCTGCACCCTTCGAAAGCCACTGTGACGGCCAATGCCGATCCAGCGGAATCTGATCGGCTACCAGACATTCATACTCCTTATGGGGCGACGGAATCATTGCCCGTCTGTTCGATTTCGGGGCGAGAGATCATTCGCGAAACGGCGGCCAAGACACGTACCGGTGCCGGTACCTGTGTCGGCAGACCCTTTCCGCGAATGGAACTCAAAATCATCGAGATCACTCATGGCCCCATCCAACATCTGGAACGCATCCGTGAATTGCAACCCTACGAAATTGGCGAGATCCTGGTGAGTGGCCCGGTGGTCACTCGAGAATACTACCGCCAGCCCGAGGCCACGTTGCTCGCCAAGATCCCTGACGGGGATCGTTTCTGGCATCGCATGGGTGACGTGGGCTACCGCGACATACACGGCCGCCTGTGGTTCTGTGGCCGCAAGGCCCACGTTGTCGAGACCGAACGCGGCCGCATGTTCACGATCTGTTGCGAAGCCATCTTCAATCAGCATCCGCGGATTTTCCGCAGCGCACTGGTCGGCGTCGGTGAGAAACCAGTGCAGCGACCGGTGATCATCGTCGAACCCGAAGCGGGGCAATTTCCCAAGACGTCCGGTGATCATCGACAACTTCAGGCTGAACTCCGCCAAATGGGACTCGACAATCCTCTCACTCAGCACATCGAAACCATCCTGTTTCACCCTTCCCTGCCGGTCGATATTCGGCACAATGTGAAAATCTTTCGCGAGAAGCTGGCTCCCTGGGCCGAGCAGCAATTGCGGAATGAAAGTCGTTGATCGCTCCGCGATTGAAACGCGTTCGCAGTTGCGAGGTGGAATCACCTTCGAAGCCCGAAGCAATTCGACGTCGCAAAAACGAAGACGTATCGATCGCGGAGCGATCAACGACTTTCATCCTCTCACCATTCAACTTTTAGATCTTACGACATGCGTGTCTTAGTCACTGGCGGCGGCGGGTTTCTCGGGCTCTACATCACCGAACAATTGGTGGCGCGCGGTGAGCAAGTCCGCGTGCTGTGCCGGGGTAATTATCCGCGTCTCAATGAACTGGGTGTTGAAACCGTCCGTGGCGACGTGCGCGATGCCGCGATCGTCGCGGGTGCCTGCGCGGGCATGGACGTCGTCTTCCATACCGCCGCCGTACCCGGTATCTGGGGTCCGTGGGAGCACTATCACAGCATCAACACGGTGGGTACACAGCATGTGCTCGACGCATGCTTGACCGCGGGCGTGCGTAAGCTGATCTACACCAGCAGTCCCAGTGTGATTTATGACGGCCTGGATCATCGCGGCATCAATGAAACACACCCCTACCCTGCCAGCTATCTCTGCCACTACCCGCACAGCAAGGCGATCGCCGAACGAGCGGTGCTGGCAGCGAACGGTAAAAACGGCCTGGCGACCGCCGCCTTGCGACCACACTTGATCTGGGGACCTCGCGACAATCATCTCATCCCGCGGCTCATCGCGCGAGCCCGCAGCGGACGATTGCGCCGCGTCGGTGACGGAACAAATCTGATCTCGATGAGCTACGTTGAAAATGCCGCCAACGCGCATCTGCAGGCCATGGATCGACTCGAACTGGATTCACGAGTCGCCGGTCAGGCCTACTTCATCAACGAACCGGAACCGGTCAATCTCTGGAACTGGGTCGATGAAATCCTGACTCTCGCCGGTGAGCCGCCGCTCAAAAAGCGGATCTCAGCCCGGGCGGCCTATGCCATCGGAGCCGCATGTGAAGTGACTTACGCCGCATTGGGGTTCAAATTTGAACCACCGATGACTCGCTTCCTGGCATTACAGCTCAGCGGAACGCACTACTACTCGGTCGCCAAAGCACAACAGGATTTCGGCTATCAGTGCCCGGTCAGCGTGGCCGAGGGAATGCGACGCATGGCCGCGGATTGGAAGAAGGAACAAACGAAGAGTTTTTAGCCACCGATTAACACTGATTAAACACGGATTAAGGCAATGTATACGGAGTCTAAAGGGAACTCTTACCGCGCAATTTAGACATCGTTCAAAATAGCGGACAGCCTGGCTTCACCCTGTATTTATCCGTGTTTAATCTGTGTTAATCCGTGGCTAAAAAACTCTTCTCAATGAGATTCCAGAACGCTCCGCACGAAGTTGGTAACTTAAGCCTTCGCCACCCACTTCAAGATCGGATTGCGTCCCGCCTTCAAATCGTCGGGACGTGACGCCGGCCCGGTGAATGGTGCCTGGTGCAACTTCTCTGGATCTTCCGTGACGATCTGTTCGATTGCTGCAGCAAACGCGTCGAGCGTTTCTTTCGACTCGGTTTCGGTCGGCTCCATCATTAAGGCTTCCGGCACCACGAGCGGGAAATATACTGTCGGAGCATTGAATCCATAATCGAGTAACCGCTTGGCAATATCCATCGCGGAGATACCCTTCTCCGTCTTCAGCTTCTGAGCCGAGGCGACGAATTCGTGCATGCAACGTTCGCCCTGTGGAACCGGCAAGACGTGCTTCAGCTTCTGCAGCAGATAGTTGGCATTCAGGACGGCATTGTCTGAGACGGCCTTCACTCCTTCAGCGCCCAGCGTCTTCAGGTAGCAGTAACCACGCAGCAGAATTCCCACATTGCCGAAGAAGGTCCGCACCCGACCGATGGTCTTGGACGGGGTCTTCAGACCATAGACCACGGTACCGTCCGGCTGTTGCTCTTTCGTGACAATAGGACCTGGCAGATAGTCCGCAAGGAAATCTCGTACCGCGATCGGCCCTGATCCTGGCCCCCCTGCCCCGTGCGGACCGGTGAACGTCTTGTGCACGTTATAATGCATCATGTCGCCGCCAAAGTCTCCGGGACGGGTAATTCCCAGGATGGCATTCATATTGGCGCCGTCAATGTACACTAACCCACCAACATCATGAACCATCTTGGCGATGGTCTGAATCCGTCTCTCAAACAGCCCCAGCGTGCTCGGGTTGGTGATCATGAAGACTGCGGTCTGATAGTTCAACTGCGACTGCAGCTCGGGAAGACTGACATAGCCTCCTTCGCTCTGGTTGAGTTGCACGCATTCGAAACCGGCAATCGCCGCACTCGCGGGATTTGTTCCGTGAGCACTATTCGGGAAAATCACCTTTGTCCGATGTTCACCCCGATCGCGGAAATACTGAGCGGCCACCAGCAGCGCGGTGAGTTCTCCCTGTGCCCCAGCCGCCGGCTGCATCGATACACCCGGCAACCCCGCGATTTCCGCCAGCATCTGCTGCATTTCATAAAGGAATTGCAGCATTCCCTGCGATGCAGCGGCAGTTTGATACGGATGCAGATCGACCAGCCCAGGCAAACTGGCGAGACGCTCGTGGCGCTTGGGATTGTACTTCATCGTACAACTTCCCAAAGGGTAGAAGTGTGTGTCGACTGACATGTTCAAGGTCGACAGGTTGACGAAGTGCCGGATGACATCGGGCTCGGTCACCTCCGGAAGAGGCGGCAGTGTCGTGGCCAGTTGAGAGGCCGGGATCAAGTCGGTCAGCGGCCGATCGTGTACATCGGCCATCGGGTACCGGGCCGCTCGACGGCCGGGCTTGGACAATTCGAACAGCAATTGAGT
>JAQGHS010000257.1 GCA_028291605.1 Planctomycetaceae bacterium
GGCTCGTTGCCACCGAGTCACCATTCCGGCCTGCTGGGCTAATGCTTCCAGCTGCGGCGTATCATTGCGTGACAGAATCGCCCGGCCGATCTCGGTTTGATCGGGACTGAGCAATTCCGACAGCACGATTCTTCCCATATAACCGGTTCCGTGGCAATGTTCACAGCCCACGGCAACTCGGAATGTGTCGACCGGCAGTCCGAGCTTGTCCGACTCATCGCTGCCGGGCCGGCTGCAGACACACAGCTTGCGGACCAGACGCTGACAGACGACTGCCAGAATTCCGCTCCGCAACAGATACGGTTCAATTCCCATTTCCGACAATCGGCTGATCACCCCGGCGGCACTTCCCGCGTGAAAGGTCGTCAGCACCAGATGGCCGGTGAGCGCGGCCTGAAAGACGATTTCCGCGGTCTCGCGATCGCGGATTTCCCCGACCCTAATGACCTCCGGGTCCTGCCGCATCAGCGAACGCAAGCCCGTCGGCAAATCGAAGCCGGCCGCCAGGTTGATCTGCGATTGCGAGACCCCCGGGATCACGGCTTCAATCGGATCTTCTAAGGAAACTAGACTTCGCTGCCCCTGTGTTTTGTCTACGATCTCACGCAGGCAGGCGTAAAGAGTCGTCGTTTTTCCGCTTCCCGCCGGACCTGCCACGATCAGAGTACCGTTGGTCGCCTGGACCAACTGCGACAGCTTTGCAGCCACATCAGGGCCCAATCCGAGACCCTCCGGTCGCTGATACTGCTGACTTTCTGACAGCAGCCTGACCACGACTTTTTCCCCAAATAATGTAGGGAATGTACTGACCCGCATTTCAATGGCTAAGCCCGGCTCACGGATGCGTCCTTCCTGAGGGACTTCCGTCTGATAGGTCAACAACTCAGACAGCACCTTCAGGCGGGCCACAATCCGTGGCACCAGTTCGACAGGAAAAGTCCAGACATCCTGTAAGACTCCGTCGACGCGCCACAACATTCGCAGACCGGCTTCGAATGGAATCAAATGGACGTCGCTGGCTCCGGCAGAACGCGCTGCCGCCAGAATAACGACAACGACTTCGGGAACATACTGGGTGTCATGCGGAGGTCGCTGCGGCAGCATTCGCTCAAAAACGGATCGCAGTGATTCCGACATGGGAAAGGGTTCTGTTCGCTGCGAATGAGGAAGTACCTAAGGGAATACCCCAAGGGGGATCAGCGCCGTTCCACAATTTGTCTAAGAAGCGTCCTAGAATCGGTTTCTGGCTGTAGCGGCAATCAAAACTGTGGTATCCTGTTTGGGCTACCCGTCACCAATTTTCTAGACGACGCAAGTTCGTATTCACGCATCAGCACCTATATGACGTATTCCGGTAACGGCCATCAAGGGGACGTGTCAATTGCAGGGATATTCCTGCGAAAGCCTCATTCGTAGTCCGAGACAGCGAACACCAGAACCTATCCACACATTGACCCGCTTGAGTGTCTTGGCAACTTGAGATCACACCAGCCGGTCCAGTATTTTGCCGGTACGATATTTTGATTGGCAGCCAGGAGTCACGCATGCGATCTCGTTTTGGACAACGTGTCTTTTCATTTCTGTTGACCTGCAGCCTGGTATTTGCCGCCATGTCTTCGATTCCCGCCAAAGATGAGCCCCAAGCAGAGGCTCCCCCTTTCCAGAAACTCTATAACGGTACCAACTTGGATGGCTGGGAAGTCTTTCAAGGGGACATCGCCGCCTGGGAAGCCAACGGCGAATTGCTGAGCTGCGTGAAGGAAGGGGGCGGGTGGCTGCGGACGAAAAAGGGCTACAGCGACTTCGTACTCCGGCTAGAATATAAGATCCCCGCGGGAGGCAATAGCGGTGTGGGAATTCGGGTTCCGCCCGAAGGCAATGTCCATGTCGCCGGAATGGAGATCCAGATTCTGGACGATGACGCTCCCGCGCACAAGGATTTGAATCCGGCTCAATATACCGGCAGCATTTATTACCAGGCAGCCGCCAAGAAGGGTGCCTCGAAGCCCACGGGCGAGTGGAACACATTCGAAATTACCTGCGCCGGGCATCATGTGAAAATTGTCCTGAACGGCCAGGTGATTAATGACGTGCAACTGGACGCGTTCACCAAGGCGGTGTCCCCGAAGGACTATACGCCGCTGGCAGATCGGCCCCAAGTTGGTTCGATCGCGCTCCAGAGCCATGGCTCGCGAGTCGATTTCCGTAAGATTGAAGTTCAGGAGCTCACGAAAAAATCGGAGACGGGCCTGCTGTATTACGACATGAAGTCTGGGGACGGTGCTGTGGTGCCCAAGACTGCCACCGTGACGGTCCACTACACCGGTTGGTTGACAAATGGAAAGAAATTCGACAGCAGCCGCGATCGTGGCCAGTCGATCTCATTTCCCCTGAATCGCGTGATTCCCGGTTGGACGGAAGGTGTCGCTGGAATGAAAGTGGGCGGACGCCGGAAGTTGGTGATTCCGCCAGATCTGGGCTATGGAGAACGTGGTGCGGGCAGTGCAGTCCCTCCGAACGCGACTTTGGTGTTCGACGTGGAAGTTCTGGAAGTGAAATAAGTCCGTCGGCGCGCTCGAATCTGCCTGAAAACAGGTTGACAGGGCTGCCCGATGGATAACACTGAGTGAGGAGCAATAGGCTGAGGGCAGGAGAGGGCGCTTGAGTTTCTTTCCAGGTCCGGGCAAGACGCTGGCAGCCGGTCACGAAATCTGTCATTCAACAGTTGCGGTGTAAACGTATGTCCGTATCGATCCATGGTTGCCCGGCCTGTAGTGCCATGTTGATCGGCGATTCGCCGAGCTGCCCCCATTGTGGTCACGTGCTGGACGCGGCGCGGGCTTCATCCGAATTTCTGGACCTGATTCCCTCCGGTGAATTGGCACTTTCAGAAGGCGATGATGAGGCACCCTGCAAGCAATGTGGCGAGATGGTACGTGTCGGGTTGGTGCGTTGCTGGCATTGCGGCGCCTTCACCAATCCAGACATCGAAGCCACCTACCAGCGGATGCAGGCCAGCCCGACTCCGATCATGTATAGCGACGTCTCGAATGCCGAGGCCGACCGTGCTCCGGAACATGCACCATCGTATTCCTCACAAGAGGAAGACGACGGCGGATTCGAATTGGATGACAGTTACGGCTTGAAAACTTCGGTCGATGAGGGATTCAAGGTCGCGGCGGAAGGCAGAAAGGTCTCGCCGAGTCCGGTACCTGCGCCTGCGGCCGATTCTGACTACGAACTCGCTGTTGCGCACGATGACGATTTTTCCGTCGATACACAGGCGACAGCCACTTATCCGGTCACGATTCCCACTGGAGACGTCGCTCACCAGGAATACGACCAGGCGGCTTACGATCAGGCCGTCGCCGATCAAGCGGCCTACGACCAACAATACCAGACGCCCTGGGGGTACAAGTTGTCCGCGGACGGGACAGCTTACGAGATCGACTACGAAGCCTGGCAGGCGGCAGGCTACGATCCGAATGCCGCGCCGGGCGAACCGGGCTATTACGATCCCTATGCCGGGCAAAGTACTGACCAGCAGGAATATGCCACGGAGAGTCCTGCGGTCGCCGAAGCTGCGGCTGATGTCCAGCCTGCAACTGCGACCCCGGCACCCGCCAAAACTCGTCCGAGTGCTGGAGCTGAATTGCCGGCCCCGCCAGAAGTGGCACACTCGGTCAGTACGGGTGGTGACGCGTTGCTCGCGGCGGCAATTGAAGAAGAGAAGGACTACGCGAAGATCCGAAAAGCGGGTGGCCGGAAACGCGCCAACGTGGACGCTCCGCCTCCTGGGAGCTTCGTCGTCTATTGCCCGAATGGACATCGCGTCCAGGTCTTCGAACGCCACCGCGGACGGGCCGGTCGTTGCCCCAGTTGCAAGGCGGTCTTCTTCGTACCGCTGATCCTCGGCGCACCAGAAGGAGCTGCGGCCACCCCGGAAGTCCCAACTGGACCGCAGAGATTCGAAGCGGGGGACTATACCGACTGGATGTTCGAACTCCGACTGCACACCGTCAGCCCATTGAAGCTCAAGCTGAAACCCGGTGCGATGGCGGCCGAATACGATGTCGCCGACATCGCGTTCTCGGAGCAGGATATGCTGGTCGCCATGGTCTTTAAGCGTGCCGGCACATTCGCTGCGATGCAGGAAAAGAAGAAGAAACCAGCCACTCGAATCGCCGTCGCCGATTTTCTGCAAACGAAAAAACCGGTCTCCGGATTGCCGGTTCCGTTCCAGACGTTGGTCACCGCCAGCGACGCCAGCCAACTGAAAATCGTGCAGCCGGCCATCCCTGGTGAAGAATCGATCTTCGCGGGGATTCCCGTGTTCGGTCCCGGCCGGATCGTCGTACGACTGCCAGCAGCTCTAGACGGAGGCTCGCGCGCCTATCTGTCCTTCTCGTTGTCGGAATTCCGCGAGTTCGCCCGATTACTGGAAAAGGTCTTCGGCATCGTCAACTTCGGCCAGGAGTTGGGGATCCCACTCACCGATTCGATTTCGACCTACAAATGCCACTATTCCGAAAATGAGCTGGCGACTCTCGACAATGCAGATTTCTACCTGCCTGATCCGGCGTTGAAGCCGGTCATTTTGGGATATCAATGCGCGGGCTGCGGGTTGACCGTCAGCGAAGACTCGCGGAAGAAAGAAAAGATCGGGGGCAAGAACGAGGCCTCGATCGCCAAGGCCACTTGCCCCAAATGCAAGAAGAAGTTCGGCCACATTCCGCTGTACGGGTTGGATCCGAATGCCAAACCCAATGTATTTGGCATGTTACCCGCAGAGAAATAGGGGCGGGTGGTCCGTTGTCCTTTGAATTCAAGGCTCCCAAAGGGCCGCTGACAAAGGACAACTGACCAAGGACCAACCCACTAATAGAAGCCGCCGCCAAAGCCGTTGCCCAGACCTGAGCCGCCAAAGCCCGTAGCTCCGCCACCGCCAAAGCCGTTGTTCATATTCCCGCGGAAATTAAAGTTCGAATAGTAGTCAGCTTCTCCCTCGAACGAATTGAGACCGCGGTCGTAAGGAACGGCGACGATGGTGCGCTGATCGGAATCGGGATTGCCCAAGTCGGCCAGATAGCGAGCGACCACTACCCGACGTTCAGCATCGAGCTGCGGATTGGCATTGTTCGGCGTGCGTTCAATCAAGACCGGAAATGGCGCACTGCGCATCCGCGCGGCGACTTCCATCAGATGATCTTTACCGTCAGGTGTCAGGTGGGCTGTTTCACCCGTGAAGTGCACCAGATTGAAGATGAAGTCCGTCGCTTCAGCGTTCGTTTGTTCGGTGTGAATATGCGAACGAAACACGCTGCCCAGCGGATACACTTGTGGAACCATATTCCGCGAATGATTGGCGATACTGCAGGAGGGAAGCGCCAGGCCTCCACCCAATCCACACGAACGCCCGCAACAACCTCCGGCCAGGGAGGCCATCAGCAGCGCGGCTGTTGCGTATCGGACTTTCTTATAACGTTGGGCTGTCATATTACGCCTCACTTCGCGTTGTGACGCGGGCATGTCAAGTTCGGGTATCGACTCGCGTCGGTCTCCGAAATCAAGGTCCTGCGGTATCCCGGCAGACTCGGCGAGCGGTACATGGAGCACACTCGTCGGATGGTGGCTGGGATGCCGGTCGATGTCGTTTCTCGTTGATCGGTTATCAGTACTGTTCCAGTTTCGTCACTCAGCGAATCCGCGGTCGGAATTCGCCGAATGAGTTTTGATTTACCGGTAGCGTCCACCTTGCTGAGTCGCATAGCCCGTTTGCGTGGCCTGAGTCTGAGTCGCCTGGCCGCCGCCACCACGCAACATCTGGGGGATCGTCAGGAGTCGCCGGGGTGGATCGCTTTGGACACTGGTACGATTCGCAGTCGGTCCCGGAGCGTTGTATCCTGGCTGCCCATTCATGCCCCCCGGCGGTGCGTAGCCCGGTGGTGGGGCATAGTTATTTTGCGGCATACCCGGACGTCCGCCCTGCTGCGCTGGACCGGCGGGGTAACGTGAACCGGCCGACGTGTCCCAACTGGGGGCCACTCCCGGCATCCCATTCGATGCACCACCCGCACCCACTCCACCCGGAGCCGGAGTGTAGCTGGGCGATGAAGGTTGCGGATTGAACTGCCCGTAACCGATCGGCACACCCACTCCAGAGCCGTGGCCATACGGAGCCAGCTGGTACACGTTGGGATCGTTATTTCCCTGCGTAAAGCCGTAGTGATACAACATCTTGTCATTGGGCTGCGTCACTTCGAAGCCCGGTACCGGCGGAACGTCATCCGCATCCATCGGGCGGACGATTTCCGGCGAGACCATAATCATCAATTCATTTTCGTCTTCAGTCGCTTGCTTGGCCTGGAACAACAGCGGGCCGATCAGCGGCAGTCCGCCCAGGAAGGGGAGTCCTGCAACCTGGGTCCGAGCTCGATAAGAGAGCAATCCAGCCAGCACGATTGTCTGACCTTCACGCAACTGGACGGTGGTATCAACACGTCGCGTGCTCAAGCCCGGGATTCCACCCGATGATTGACCGCTGAGTTCGCTGTATTCGGGGCGAATCCGCATCCGAATCATGTCTTTATCAATGATGGTCGGCGTCACGAGCATCGACACACCGAATCCGCGGAAGACAGTCTGCTGCCCACCGACGCCGTTGATGCCGACGATGGTGGGGACGGCAAATTCACCGCCGGAGAGAACTGTGGCGTCATGGCCACTCAGCACTGTCAAATTGGGTTCGGTCAGGATGCGTGCGGTTCCGTTCGATCGCAAGGCATTGATCAAAATCGAGATGTCGCCCGCTTCGAAGACACCCTGCAATCCGCCAGCCGCACCCCCCGCAGCACCACCCGAGATGGCTCCTGCCAGTGACGACGAAATCATGTCGCGACCATTCGCAAACAGAACTGAAAGGTTGACACCCATCCGACGTAGTTGCGATCGGTTTAATTCCACGATCCGGACCCGCAGATTGATCTGAAATTCACCTGGAATCGTCATCATGTTGATGATCCAGTTGGACGTATTATCGAAGGCATTGAACCGCCCGTTCATCCCGCCACCACCTAGCCCAGCCCCACCCAGTCCACCACCACCCCAGCCCGCCCCGGTTCCGACGGCCGTTGCTGCACCGGCACCACCACCCAGCCCCAGGGCATATTGCGGACCCGCCAGCCCACCCAACTGATTGATGACTTCGCCGCGAATGATCTGCAGGATCCAGGCGGCTTCTTCACTGTCTCGAGCCTGCCCCTTGACGATGATCTTGGTCGACATCGGGATCAGGTAGACCTTGCTGTTGGGAAACAGGATCGCCAGCTTCTTTTCCAACCGGCCATAGTCGATGCGTGCCGACTCTTCCAAGCCCGGATCGCGCGTCACGGTGACGAGATAGATCAACGGATCGGTGTTGTCCTCATCTTCGAACCAGACCAGAATTGTCGTGGTACCGATGGACGTCCCAATCACACCCAGTTCCGTCGGACTGTACAGAACATAATCGGCCACCGAGGGGTCGGTCACATGCACCCGGGCCACCCGGCCCTTGAACACGATGACCTGGCTACGCCGATGTACGACTTCCAACTCAGCGTTGATTTTGGGCATGACTCGAACACGATCCGGAAGCTCGAGGGTATCCGGAAGTTCTTCGGCGTCATCCATGCTGGGTGGTAGCTGCTGTGCCATCCGCTGGGGTGGTTGAGCAGCCAACGGCAGGACGCCCACAATCAGGCAGCCATAGAGGAAGCAACAGACTTTTCCTGTCCGTAACGCCGCACGCCACCATGAAGGGCAAGCAGTGAGTGAATGAGATCGCGTCAACATCCGATGTTGCTCCTGTTCTGACCTTCACGGAATTCGATGGCAGTCAGCACTGCATCCGCGACGGTCCCCGACGTGTCGACGATGGCTCCCGGTAGGCTGTCATGTTGGCAAATGACAGCACCGTGACCCATCGTGGATAACACATTGTCAGCCGTCTCAATCCTTGAGGCGTCCGACTCAATTTACTATTGCAGGTTGGTAATTCGCGGCCCGCGACTAAACCTGCGCTGCAGCACCTGGAGCTGGAACGGCAACTGACGACAGGGCGATACCTAACTCGCCATATTCCGTGTACCGCTTCCACTACACTTCATAGGTGAAGGACCCAATGCTCGCGCACCCTTGACCCACTATCACGTTGCTGATATCGGACGCCTATCAGAATCGCGATGAATGGTTTCCAACTCTTGTGACGCCGGCGCCGTCTGTAAGGCCTATAGCGGATGTAATTGCTGGTTGCGTCATAACAATTAAGTCCTTTATCGTGTCTGAACTCACTATCCTTTTCCGAACCCGCAACCGAGCGTAAGGCGAGTCGTATCTCAGGGATAGGACTGATCCGCGAGCGAATCTGAAGGACCGAAGAGTCGCACGCAGCGGCCACATCCGATGGTAAGCCGTGCGGTCTGTAACGCCTTTGACGATTACAACGCGTCTTTGGTTTGATTCTGACACATGTTGGAATTAACAACTTGTCAAGGAGCCCCAGGAAGTGATCCGAGACGGCAGTTGCTTCGAACCTTCACCTGTTAAGGTTCTGACCGTGGGGTAGACTTCCAGCCTGTCATTGCCAAACGAAGGTGACGGGGCCGGAAGGCCTATCTGACGAAAGTGGACGACACTTGGCCTACCACAAGGTATAGCCGCCATCGATGACCAGCGCAGCGCCGGTCATATAGCGGCTGGCATCGCTGGCCAGATAGACGGCCAGGGGGCCCAGGTCTTCCGGTTGACCGAAATCTCCCATGGGAATCTGGGTCTTAAAGGAATCAATGATCGCCGGATTTTGCTCGGCCCACCGGATGTTGGGCGCCGTCATAAAGCCCCCGGGGCAGATGGCATTCGCGGTCACCCGGTGCGGAGCCCAGTCGGCCGCCACCGTACGCGTAAATTGAATGACCGCCGCCTTGCTCGTCTCGTAACTCCGGCCACCGATGCCGCGGTTCGCGACCATCCCAGAAATGGATGCGATATTAATCACGCGGCCGCCAGTCCCCCGAGCGACCATCGCTCCACCGATCAACTTGGTGCAGAGAAACGTACTGGTCAGGTTCAGATCCATGATCTGCTGCCACTGCTCGAGAGGAAAATCGGTGGTGGGAACATCAATCCGCCGTCCCCCGACATTGT
>JAQGHS010000440.1 GCA_028291605.1 Planctomycetaceae bacterium
ACATTCAATGAGTAGCTACTCGAATTGGCATCAACGACATTGTAAAAGTTTACGCCCGCCGCCGAGAGATTTTGATTCGCGGTCGTTCCGCTGATCACAACCGTGCCAGTGCCTGCATTGAACACCCCACCGCTGATCGTGATGTTGCCACCCAGATACAAGGTGCTCGAGCCGGCGCTGAACGTTCCGGCGACTTCAGTGAAACTTCCGGAAACAATCAGACTCTTGGTGAGAGTGACCGTGCCGGTGTAGCCGGTATTGATCTGCACCGAGGCCACGGCCCCTGCGAAGCCGGTATCCAGAATCGCATTCTTGGTCGATGTGGCATTGAAAATGACCGTCGTTCCGGCCACCGGTGCCTTGTTCGTGCTCCAGTTGGCCGCATCCGACCAGTTACTCGAAGTGCCCAGGCCGGTCCAAGTCGCTGTGCTGGAGGTACTGGTCCCCACTGTCACATTGGCGGTTCCGCTGATGCTGCCACTCTTGGCACTCACGATAAACTGCCCGCTGGCCGTAGAACTTGCCGTGAATAGCCCGCTGCTGCTGATTGTTCCGCCGCCATTGACGGTCCAGGATAGCGCCGGTTGAGGTGACAGCGCGACGCCGAACTGGTCCTTGGCCGTCGCGGTAAACTGCTGCGTGCCGCTGGGGGCGACCGTCACAGCGGTTGGTGTGACCGCAATGCTCGCAAGCGTGGAATACACGGTGACCGGCACCATTCCGATCGTGCTCAGCCCCGTGGCATCTTTCACCGTTACTCTGAAATAGTAGACACCAGGCTTGGAGAACTGAACCGTGACGTTCTTCGCCGCATTCGTCCCGTTGACATTAAATGTCACCGCCCCCGGCGGGCTAACTGTCGTATCCCAGGTGTAAGTCAGCTTGCTCTCGCCGCCGTCATCGGCTCCAAGCACGCTGAGTACTACGGACGTTCCAGTGACAACACTTGGCGAAGCAGTCGGGCCGGACACGACGGTCGGAGGCAAATTGGGTGAGGTGGGGTTGTTCAACATCACAGCCAGCGAGTGGCCGTCGAAGACTTGCGTTGTCGCCAGGTCCGGATAACTGTCGCCGTTAAAGTCCGCCACTGCGGTCCAGCCTGGATACGCGAACGGGTGGTAATCAATTGAGTCATGGAATGTCCCATCACCGTTGCCGATCAACACCCCGACGTAGCCCGGTTGATACCCTTCGATCGGAAACTCCGAGCCCCCCTGCCCAATGCCCAGTGCCCCGACCACGAGGTCCATCTTGCCGTCATGATTCATGTCGGCGATGACGACATCACGCGGGTAGTCTTCCACTTCCTTGCTCACGGCCGCCTTAAAAGTACCGTTGCCGTAGCCCAGAAAAACGTTGATTGTGTTGTCGTAGTCCGACACGATGCAATCGAGCTTGCCATCGCCGTTCACATCGCCAATGACAACATCTTCCGGATTGGCCACGGCGTTGGCATCCGCGCTGTCCGCAAGCTGGGGACTGGCATAATGGGTGGGGGCTTGAAACGTGCCATTGCCATTGCCCAACATCACGCTGAGTTGCACGTTCCCGATGCTGGAACTGGTCCCCTGTCCGTCGGCAGTTGCCAGGTCGAGTTTGCCGTCACCGTTGAAATCGGCCGTGGCGACCCAACGCGAGTAGCCCAGAACCCGGCCGCTGACGATCCCCGCCTGAAACGTGCCGTTGCCGTTGCCTAACAGCACGGTGTATCCACCATCGCCCGTGGTATTGCTCGGCAGGGTGGCAACGACATCGAGTTTACCGTCACCGTTGAAATCGCCTAACGCCCAGCCTCGAGGATAACTCCCTGACGGTCCGTTGAACGACGACGACGTGACGGGAGTCTGGAACGTGCCATCGCCATTACCCAATAACACAATGGCCGGACTATTGCTGGCGGCCGAGGGCAAGAACACGTCGAGCTTGCCGTCGTTGTTGAAGTCGCCCATCCGCTCCTGACCGATGATGGCCTGCCCGACGGATGTCTTGACGGCGGGTTGGAAACTGCCGTCGCCGTTGCCCCGCAGAAAGTAGACGGAGTTGTCAGAATTATGTGCGACGACCAGGTCGATCTTGCCGTCCTGATTGAAGTCCGCCGAGACCACGTTCACCGGGGCGGCATTCGGAATAAAGCCATCGGTGGTCGATCCGATATTGTAGTTGGTCGGCGCACCGATCGTGAGCAGCCAACGAGCTTCGAGCACTTCCAACGACGAGCGGAGCATCGCGTTCGGTCGCTGGGGTACTCGACGGTTGCCTGAGGAACCAACGCCACCGCGCCACTGCCATCCCCAATAATTCGGAACTTTTCGAGACATCGTGGAACGCTCCCGGAATGAAATTGGCGGCCTGACGGCCACGGCCCAATGCACGGCTCAGATCGACTGTGGACTCAAACAATATGAAAAAGAACGAGACGCGATGTCATACCCATAAACGGGGCTTTGACGCCGAATCAGTCAGCCGATTGGAAGATCTTGGGCGGTGGATAACGGAAGGCCCCGCGCATCACATGACAATCAATTGAGACGGCGATGCGAAATCAACGAGATCGTTGACTCAACGAAGTTACCCTTGTCGCTAGGAATTGCACAACACCTTAAACGACAAGACAAAACGACCCGGGACAAGATAAATAAAGAATTATTTACGCCTTGCTGAATCGGCCAGCTTCAATAGACACGTGCTCGGAAAAACGTGGCGACATGACAATTCCAACATCCACTTCGGGCCATAAACACACAGACAAGACTGTCGGGAGATTTCTGTCCGCTATTTTTGAGAAGAAAAAATCCGCTTCCAATCGTTCTTCATACTGACGACAGTCCAGCCGGCCGTCTTCGCTTGCTCATAGAGCGCCGGCGTGAAGGCCCCCAGCTTGACATCCGGCAATCCGAGCGCCGGGCCATAGGCGTATTCGCGCGCCGCATCATCATGGAGAACAAGCAGCATGAAACGCCCGGCGGCGCCGCCCTGCGTGTATTCCAACATCTGTTTGTCCCCATCGGAATTCCCAAATGCCATGAGGGGCCGGCGGCCGATGTGCTGGTTGATGCCCACGGGCTTGCCACCTTTGTCATCGATGAAATTGAGTTCCGGCAGGCGGACTAAAACTGGTTTACCGTCTCGCATTTCAAATCTGGTCTTAATGCTGCTGCCGATGACTTGTTCCGGTGGGATGCCGTAGACCTGCTCGGCCCAGGGGCGCATGAACTCGATCCCACCACCGGAAACGATGTACGTTTTAAAGCCATTGGCCCGCAAATAGGCGAGCACTTCCAGCATTGGCTGGTAAACACACTCCGTGTAAGGCTTTTCAAACTTCGGATGCTTTGCCGACGCGAGCCAGTCTTTGACGATCTGTTCGAATTCGATCGTGGTCATTCCCGTGTGAGTGGCGATGAAGAGTTCCAAAATCGCACGATCGCCCCCCGCCGCCGCGGTCTTCAAATCGCCTTTGAGCAGTGAGGCAAACGGCTCCCTCTCCTTCCATTCTGGGTGCTGCGGCGCAAGTGCCTTCACCCGATCGAGTGCGAAGTGCAATTGGACGGGAATTGGCTGCTCGCACCACAGTGTGCCGTCGTTATCAAACGTGGCGATGCGCTCCGCGACCGGAACAAAGTTCTTGTCTCCGGCCTTGGTCACCTTCGAAACGAAATCGATGATCGACTTCTTGGCCGCCCCTTCGTTCCAGGACGGCAGAGGATCTGTCGGGGTTTGCGCAATTGTCCGCCTCGGGACGAGAACCGCGATGCCGCAGATGGCGGTCGCGAGCAAAATGCGGCGGAGCATTTTCATTGGAAACTCCTCACGGACCTGACGAAAACAAGGGCGGTCGGGCGCAGTGCCAGACCGCCCTGCAATGATATCACCTACTTGGATGCGGGTTCCTTCAACTTCTGCAGGACTTCATCCAAGTTGAAACTGGCCGCCTTCTGCCGCTGGGGAAATTCTTTGAATGTCACCAGGAACTTGCCGACGTAATCCTGCGCCGGAACCAGCAAGAAGACATGGTCGATCAACCAGTCGTAGTACGTATTCGACGTTACATCTGCCCGCTCGTACGGATCGAGGCGAAGATTGAAGATCTTCGGGACGCGTAACGTCACAAAGGGCTCGGCCCAAATACGCAGTGTGCCCTGGACGCGCTGCTCCATGAAGACAACCTTCCAGTTGTCGTACCGCAGGCCGGTCAATTGCTGGTCGTCGTTGCAGTAGAGGAATGACTCCCGCGGGCTCTTTTCGGCCTCGCCGGTCAGGTAAGGCACGAGGTTAAACCCATCGAGGTGAACCTTGAAGGTCTGATCGCCAACCTTGTACCCCTTGAGGAGCTTGTCGGTGACTTCTGTGTCACCCGCCATAGCCAGGATGGTGGGCAGCCAGTCGTGGTGGCCGACCAGCTGATTGGAAACGCTTCCCGGCTTGATCTTACCCGGCCAGCGGATCATGCAGGGGACTCGGTACGCACCTTCCCAGTTCGAATTCTTCTCGTTGCGGAACGGC
>JAQGHS010000354.1 GCA_028291605.1 Planctomycetaceae bacterium
TGTCCAATCCGGCGACGATCCAATCGATCGCGAGGAGTCTCGAATCTCAGTGCTTCAGCGCAACAGATTCGAGATATCAACACAAGCACAATTTCCCGGTGTCAATTCCAACAATCCGTCCTCCTAGCCTCACCCTCCCGTCGACTCGAATCACGAATTGAATCGCCTGTCGGTAAAAATACCTGACAAAAATCCTTCACAGTGTAGACCGACAGGCTGGAAGCCTATCCCACGGAAGACCATGCTTGCTCAATCGGGCAATTCATTGGTAGGCTGGCCGACATTAGAATCTGACTCGCCGCTCAAAATCAGGACGCTCCATGAATCTTCGTCGTTTCCACAGGCTTGGCGTCCTCTTCGCTGTTGTCGGTGCCCTGCTGGGTTGGTGTCCTCAGACATACGCCGCCGAGCCTCCCGTTCGGAAGATCGTGCTGATTGCCGGGCCGATTACCGGACATCCCAAGCACGCGCATGAGTACGAGAAAAATGTCATCCTGTTGAAGCATCTGCTCGATACGTGCCCGAATGTCAAAGGAATCAAGACCGAGGCCCATTTCAAAGGCTGGCCTGAAGACGAGAAGACTCTCGACGACGCCGACACGATTGTCATGATTTCCGATGGTGGTGATCATCGCGAGACCGATCACCCGCTGTATGTCGGCGACCGCTTTAAGACACTCGCGAAGCAGATGGCTCGCGGATGCGGGTATGTTCAATTCCATTGGACGACATTCAACCCCAGCCGCGTCCATGATCAGATCACCGAATGGGTCGGCGGCTACTTCGATTATGAGAAGGGTCCGGCTGCCAACAAATGGTTTTCGGCCATTCAGACCTGGGAGGGACCGGTAAGTCTGGGGTCTCCGGAACACCCGATTTCACGGGGCGTGAAGCCGTTTACTCTTCGCGAAGAGTTCTATTTCAACCTGCGATTCCGCGAAAAAGACGCACGCGTCAAGCCGATCATTGTCACTCGTCCGCCTGGCGGAAAGGTGGATCAGACGGTGGGCTGGGCCGTCGAACGCCTGGACGGCGGACGTGGCTTTGGCTTCACCGGCGGACACTTTTATTCGAATTGGTGGTTGCCCGATTTTCGTCGTACGGTACTCAATGCCATCGTCTGGACTGCCAAAGTCGAGGTGCCTGAGGGAGGTGTCGAATCCAGCCTGCCAGAACCCACCAAAGCGTTGATTGTGACCGGCTACAACCATCCGGCACACGACTGGCGGAAGGTGACCGCGGCGTTGATTCCCGTTATTGAACAGGATCCCCGCATTCAGGTTGAGGTGACCGAACAGCCGAACGACCTGGCTCAGGAAAACTTGAATCGTTACGGCTTGATCGTCTTCAACTACAGCAACTGGGATCGAGCCGGTTTAACCGATGCCGCCAAGCAGAATTTCATGAAATATCTGCGAGCGGGCGGAGGTCTCATGATCGTCCACTTCGCGAATGGCGCCTTTACGAACACGATTCCGAACAAGGAATCCGACTGGCCCGAATTCAGGACCCAGATCGTGCGTCGAATTTGGGACCACACCCCCGGGCTAAGTGGTCATGACGCCTTCGGCAAGTTCCAGGTCGAAACGACCGCGGCAGGAGACAAGCACGAGATTACGCAGGGTTTGCCGCCGTTCGAAACCGAGGACGAGCTGTATTTCCGCCAGCAAGGCACGCTGCCCATCATTCCGCTGCTGACCGCGCATTCCAAGGTGACCAAGCAGGCCGAGCCAATGGCATGGGTCTATGAATATGGCAAGGGGCGGATCTTTCAGACGGTACTCGGACACGCTGATGTCTCGATTCGCAAAGCGGGCTTGGTGATGCGTCGCGGTGCGGCCTGGGCGGCAA
The DNA here is from genome assembly GCA_028291605.1 of Planctomycetaceae bacterium. GTDB lineage: Bacteria > Planctomycetota > Planctomycetia > Planctomycetales > Planctomycetaceae > JAKFVC01. Next base: position 1,852 of record JAQGHS010000354.1, read on the forward strand.
ATCTGCCTCCACTCAGCTTCGACCCGCCTGTCGCGTTGACCGAGAACTATCTGTTTCGAGACGGCAGCCAGTGGTCGCCGGCATCTTCGCTTAAGGCCGCGGGCCTCACGGCGACTGCCCCGGGAGTTGCTCCGATTCCCGTTAAGAATCCGATGCCACTCGGTGAGGGCAAGTTTGGCAAAGGATTGAATGCGGCCCATGGAGGTGCGTTTGTGAAAGGGCGACCGGAATTTCGACAGTCCCCGATCACCGTCGAATGCTGGGCTCGCCTGAAAAACGCCTCGTCCTACAACATCCTCGTCGCCAATGAGCTCAAATCTTCCGCCACGCATTGGGAGATCTTTTCGATGCCCGCGTCGGGCGAATTGACGGCTTATCTGCCGGGGATGGCTCCTGATCATGTGCGGTCGAAGATCAATCTCTGCGACGACAAATGGCATCATGTGGCGATGATTGTTGAGAAGACTCGCGTGCGGCTGTTTGCAGATGGAATGCAGGTCGCGGATCAAGCGGTGAAATTCAATGACGGCAATTCGGTCGCGGGTGATCTGGCGATCGGCAGCCTGGTGGGCCGCGAGATTGGTTGTAATGGATTGGTTGATGAAGTGCGGATTTCGAATTCGATTCGCGAGATCAAATCCCTGCCGACAGCACCGTTTGAGGCGGATGAACAAACCGTTGGACTTTGGCATTTTGATGAGCTAGATGCGGAGAAGAAGTTTCCGGATAGCTCGAAACTGAAGACGCCCGCCGTCGCGGACGTCGACTCCGTAAAAAAAAAGGACCGGCAGCTCAGCAGGGTGAGGATCACTTTGGAGCGGATGCGGTCGGGTTCAAATGGACCGAGGACGACTCGCGAGATGACCGCTGGCGGCTGATGGATACCGGCCCGTTCTTCAGCGGTACGCTGGCACATCTTGGTGGCCCCACATTGAAGGGGCTCGCCATCAAGCTCGGTGATCAGGGTCAGGCCAGCATCTGTTACAACACCGAGTTGCTCAGCGTCAGTTGCGGCTGGACGGGTGGCTTTCTCAAGTTCAGCCCATCTCGATTTGGGCTGATCTCGCCGCCAGCGGTGGATGGTACAATTCGCTTCACCAATCCCGTTTCGCCCGGGGTTTCCGCATCCAACAGCTTTATCGATCCGCGTCCCAAGGGACAATCGGGACCGCTGCCGCGGGACTTCGCCCATTACGAAGGATTGTCTCTTAACGGCAAACGAGTGGTTTTGCAGTACTCAGTCGGATCTACAAAGATTTTGGAGAGTCCCTGGGTTGAGTCGTCAGGCAAGGCCGTCCTTTTTACGCGCGAGTTCGAGATTGGTCCGAGTTCCCAACCCGTGTGGATTGCCGCTGGAGATCCGAGCCTGCAAGTCGGCTTGGTGGCCCCGGACCATAAAACGACTGCGATCAGGGGAGATGGCAAACAGCAGTTCCTGACAGTGGCGCCGCGCTCGCAGTCGATCCGGGTCAAAGTGGTGGTCTCGCCTCGAGAATCCGATTCTGGGGGGGATCTGGAAGAAGCTTATGCAGCGCTTATTGAAAAATCACCGCCGTGCATTGACGTCCGGGCATTGCGTCAAGCTGGAGCGTCCCGTTGGGGCGAACCGCTGGAAACCAAAGGTCTCGTCTCGGACAAACTAGATCCCTATGTCATCGACACGTTGACGATTCCATTTGAGAATCGCTACCGCGCGTTGATGTTTACCAGCGGCCTGGACTTTTTCGCGAATGGCGACGCGGCAGTCTGCACGGCTCACGGGGATGTGTGGCTGGTGAGTGGCATTGATGAGAAGCTGGAACGGATCACCTGGCGACGATTTGGGACCGGTCTCTTTCAGCCGCTCGGCTTGAAGATTGTAAAGCGTGGCGAGGAGGAACTGGTTTACGTTCTGGGGCGCGATCAGATCTCCGCCTTGCATGATCTCAATCATGATGGCGAGGCCGACTTCTACGAGAATTTTAATAACGATGGCCAAGC
>JAQGHS010000390.1 GCA_028291605.1 Planctomycetaceae bacterium
TCCAGGGCCGCGATCATTTGGTGCGTGTCTGACACGTGCGACTCTTCCTATCTCAGCGACTTGCAGCATTCGCCGTGAGACTTCATTTGGGGACAGTGGAACCCACCACACCGGTCTCCGGACTGGACGCCGTGGCATATAACTTACGTGGAATTCGTCCAGCGCGAAAGGCTGAGCGACCCGCCCGAACGCCGTCTCGCATGGCTTGTGCCATCAACAGGGGGTCTCGAGCACCTGCGATCCCCGTGTTCAATAGCACGCCGTCACAGCCCAGTTCCATCGCGACTGCCACATCGCTGGCGGTCCCGACTCCCGCGTCCACAATCACCGGATAAGTCGGATCGTCTTCCTTCAAATACTCCAGGCAAATGCGAATATTATTGGGATTGAGAATTCCCTGCCCACTGCCGATCGGGCTGCCAGCCGGCATGACAGAGGTAGCTCCCGCCTCCTTCAGCCGCCGAGCAGTCATCGGGTCGTCTGTCGTGTAACACAGAACTTGAAACCCATCCGCTACCAACTTCTCAGTTGCCTGCAATGTGGCGATCGGATCAGGCAACAGGGTTCGTGTATCTCCCAGGACTTCCAGCTTCACCCAGTTCGCGCCCGGATTCTCAAGACCTTCCAGGATTTCACGCCCCAATCGAGCCACGCGCACAGCTTCGTCGGCAGTAAAGCAGCCGGCGGTATTCGGCAGGATCGTATATCTCGATAAGTCAATAAAATCCAGGATGTTACGGCCGTTCTTATCGAGCAACCGCTCGCGGCGAATCGCCACGGTAATCACTTCGGCTTCGCTGACGGCCAGACATTGCTGCATCAGTTCGTACGTCGCGTATTTGCCGGTGCCGACAATCAGCCGCGAGGTCAACGTATGCGAACCGAGTTGCAATGGAATGTCGGAGGACTGAGTTGTCGCCATCGAGATTTATCCTCCCCCGACAAGTGTCACGATTTCGATCTCATCTTGCGACAAAAGGACACACTCAGCATGACGTGAACGAGGAATCAGTTCCAGATTCCGCTCGACCGCCAGATAGCGAGGTTCTTTTCCTAAGGCGCGCAATAACTCTGCGACAGTTGTTCCCTGAGGAACAGACTGCTGTTCGCCATTGATCGTGACTTGAATATCCAACGTTTGGGCATCCTCAAACAGATTCGCAACAACCCAGTTTAGGCCTCTGACCCTACAGAGTCAAGCAGCCCCGTTTTTCGTTTAAGATTCATTCTCGATTCGAGTTACGCTGATCTGTCATTGGCTCAATAGGAGGCTTCGATGGACCACGATCCGAGTGACTGGAAACCTCATTGCGACCTGTTATCATGTTGACAACACTCGCGAGTGACTCGCTGATGAGGATGATTTTGCGATGAACCAAACGACTTGGATGAAATGGGAACAAGTTCCCTGGTTGTCACGCTCGGAACTGAGCAGCTCGCTGCTGCGACTGTGCGACCGGCTGCTGGAACTGGCGCTCTCCGCGGAGAATTCCGCACTCTTTCTGCGTGACGAACTGCCTGACATTGCGAACGAGTTCTCGGTGCAATGGGCGGGGATCATGAAGCGCACTCCAGAATGGAAGGTCGTGGCGGAATTCGGCCGGCGATCGATCCCGGAGCTCCCCTATCAGTTCCTCTCTGAATCGCTGGACCGCGACGCAACAGGACTGCAGGTCATCGAATCGGTCGGCAATACGTTGATGTCGATCCCACTACCAAAATCGGGAACTCCGGGGCAGGCCCTCGTTCTGGTCGGAAAGTCGTTGCACGCAGAGTTGCTACCGCACGCGGTCGTCGTCGGACGTGTTCTCTCCACCGGCCTGCGAGCGACTCAGGAACGGGCCCGTGGCTCGCAGCGCGTCTCGCAACTCAAGGCGACATTGCGAATTGCGTCGCACTTCGCCACGGCGCCCGACTCGCGAACGCTGTTGGAACAAATTGCCAACGAGGCTACGCGTCTGCTGGGAACCGATCGTGCCAGTATCTTCATCTGGGATAAGGAGCAGAAGGAACTCGTAGCCTGTCCGGCATTGGGTGTCGAAGGGGGAGAACTACGTCTGCCAGATCATTTGGGGATTGTCGGCGAGGTCGTCCAGACCGGACGCGCGATCCGGGTCGACGATGCCTACAACGACAGCCGGTTCAATAAAGAAGTCGACGTCAAGACGGGCTACAAGACCCGCAATCTGTTGTGTGTGCCGTTGCTCGACGGCAAAGAGCAGCGAATTGGGGCCTTTGAAGTCATCAACCGCAAAGAAGGCGACTTCAACGACGATGACGACGACACTCTCCGTGAACTGGGGATCCAGGCAGCGATCGCCCTGCAAAATACGCAAGAGCGGGAACACCTGTCGCGACGCCATCGCCAACTGACAGACCAAGTGACACAAGGCGTACGTATCGTCGGCGAAAGCCAGGCCATTCGCGCCATTCGCGACACAATTGGCCGCCTGGCAACAAACGATCTCGCCGTGCTGATCGTCGGCGAAAGCGGCACCGGAAAAGAAGTCGTCGCCCAATCTCTACACTACCAAGGATCGCGCCGCGAGCAACCCTTCATCGCGGTGAACTGCGCGGCAATGCCCGATTCGCTACTGGAAAGCGAGCTGTTCGGGCACGAACGCGGCGCGTTTACCGATGCCCGCGAAACACGGCATGGTAAGTTTGAAGCCGCGAACGGCGGAACGCTGTTTCTCGACGAAATTGGAGACATGAGCCCCAATGGGCAGGCCAAACTGTTGCGCGTTCTCGAGCAAAAGGTCATCACTCGAGTCGGCGGCACGCAAAACATTGCGGTCAACGTTCGCGTGGTCGCCGCCACCAACGCCAATTTGCACGAAGCCATTAAAGCGAAGAAATTCCGCGAAGATCTGTTTTATCGGTTGAATGTCGTCAAGCTGAATCTGCCCCCGCTGCGTGAACGTCCCGAGGACATTCTGTTGCTTGCCGACCATTTCCTGCAAACGTTCTGTCGGCAAGCCAATCGCAAGCCCCTGTTGATGTCGGCTGAGGCTCGACAGCGGTTACAGGCTCATAACTGGCCGGGAAACATCCGCGAACTGCGGAATCTGATGGAACGGATCGCCTTCTTGTGCACGGGGGAACGGGTCGAGGTCGAAGACCTCGCCTTCATGTTGAGTCCCGAAAAGGAATCCGAATCGTCGATGTTGATGAATTCGCCCCTGAGCGATGCCACCGACGAATTCCAGCGGGAATACATTCGCAAAGCGATCGAACGCGTCAGCGAAAACATGAGCGAAGCGGCCAAAGTTCTGGGTCTGCACCGTTCCAATCTCTATCGAAAAATGCGGCAATTGGGGATGGACGAAGGCAAAGATGAGAAGAAGTAGGGTAGGCCGGCAGAACCTCAGGTCGCGATTGCTTGTCTGTCCTGATTGGAACGTATCTGCCAATAGCCCAGGCGAGCAATTCAATTTCGCTCGGTTGGGAAACGCTTCTCACCACCATTCTTGCTACAATAATCCAAAACAGATCGATTCGCTGGCCTGCCAGGGTCGTCAGGCCAGCCTCATCATCGAACCCTACAGAATTCGGGATGTCCGGAACTTGGGAAATCTATCAAGACTGACTAGAGTGGGGGTGGAATGAGCATCGAGAATCCAGTTGCTACCCCGTCTATGATTCAACCAGATACCGAATCTCTCCCCGCCGCGACTGATCCGCGGTCCGTCGGGATCGTTGAGACCAAGTTTCTCACCCTGTTCGAGCCACCCCATCCGCTGGTGCTGGCCAACGGTTCGACTCTGGGTCCGATCACCGTCGCCTACGAGACCTACGGCAAACTGAACGCCGCCAAGGACAACGCGATCTACGTCTGCCACGCGCTGACGGGCGACGCACACATGGCCGGCAAGCGAACGACCGACGATCGCAAACCCGGCTGGTGGGACGAATTGGTTGGCCCGGGGAAGGGCCTCGATACCAATCGCTACTTCATCATCTGTGCGAACGTCCTCGGAGGCTGTCAGGGAACCACAGGACCGGGTGCCATCAATCCAGCGACCGGCCGCCGCTATGGTCTCGATTTCCCCTTCATTACCTTCGCCGACATGGTGTCAGTTCATTCGGAACTCACGCGCAAGCTGGGTATCGACAAGCTGCTGGCGGTGATCGGCGGCAGCGTCGGCGGGATGCAGGTGCTCGAATGGGCGGCGAAATTCCCGGATCAATTGCGAGCCGCTGTGTGTCTCGCCACTGGCCCGCGCCTGTCGGCCCAGGGCATCGCCTTTAACATGGTCGGCCGCCGAGCCATTACGTCGGACCCCAATTTCAACCAGGGCAGCTACTACGGCGATGAGAAGGGTTCGATCATCAATATCGAATCGGGCCCCAAGCTGGGCCTCGCCATCGCCCGCATGGTGGCTCACATCACGTATCTGTCCGAAGAATC
>JAQGHS010000437.1 GCA_028291605.1 Planctomycetaceae bacterium
GGTCGAGCTTGTAGACGGCGGCACCCAACAACAGCGGCAACAGCATCAACCACATTTGCCGCGTACCGTCGTCAATCCGCCAACGATGCCGTGCATTACGACAATACAAAGGTGCCTGCCACAGCAGGCTCACCAGGGCCCCGCCGACTGTGGACCACGCAATCCCGTGAATCCCCCACGAACTATAGGTCAGCCAACTGGCTACAAATGTGACCAGCGTCCCGAGGAACGGCCCCACGGCGGCCGGTCCATAAATCTGGGCGGACTGTAATACCGTCTGAAAGAATGCCGTCACACTGATGGTCCACGTCAGCCAGACCATGATGCGAAACAAGCTGACGGTCAGTTCGATTTGAGCGGCCGAGTACCCAGGAAACAGCAGGCGAATGATGGGGTCTGCCGACAGGCATCCGGCCAACGACAACAGTGCGATACCCGGGATCAGCATCAGCCCCGTCGTCCCTGCCAATTCCCATGCGGCGTCTGGACCGTGTTGTTCACGACGTTGGATGAAGATCGGCACGAACGCGTATTGCAGGCTGCCGACCAAGATTGTGGCCACCACCATGGGAATGGTCTGAGCTGCTTGAAAGGCATCCATCTCGATGCCGGCGCCGTACCACTTGGCCAGAGCCAGTTGATAGGCAAACTGCAGGGCAAACTGCGCGAACATGCTGCCGCTGAGCAGGCTGATCGCTCGGAGGGAACTTCGCGGCCGTGGAGATGACTCCGGTGGCAGATCGGCAATGGACATAGACGGAGCCACGGGAAAAAAGGCGAGCGTCCGGCGTCAGCCGGATGGTTGTTAGCGACTTGCAACTACCTCTCGGCGCATCTTTGAATTGAGAGGAGTTTTGGCCACAGAAGGACACAGAAAAGCACAGAATAAGAGCAGGAAATGAATTCTTCTTTCCGTGTTTTTCTGTGTCCTTCTGTGGCTAAGAAAAATGAACTTACTGCCTATTCCACCAAGTCGCACGGATGCCCTTCGCGATCGACAAGGGGCAGGACCAAAGGTTGATAGATCTGGGTATAGGCATGAGCCAACCGGTGCTGATCCAGATCGGCCTGAGTTTCCCAGCGCTCGTTAAGGACGAAACGCGAGGGATCGGTGTTGGAATGATACACCTCAAACCGCGCACAACCCGGTTCCTTGAGCGAGTGTTGCCGCTGCTGAACCAGCAACTCGCGAACACGGCTGACGTCGGCGGGATCTTTAACTTTCAGTAACACGTTTAAGTAAATCATGGCAGCCTCTGAGGCGTAATCTGGGATGGGCTCTCACTCACGCGATAGCGATTCAAATAAGTTTGCGCGGGCCGAAAGTGTGAGAGTACCAGCGTGCGAGAGTAAGAGAGTAAGGAATAGTCCATTCGAATTCGGGTTCCACTTTTACTCCGTCACTCTCGCACCCTCAAACACTTTTGCTTGAACTTCACGACATCACGGGCGGCAGAGATGTCCGCCTGGCAACCGTCTTACCAGACGCTTCATTTCCAGGATAGTCAGTGTCTGCAGGACACGTGAAGGCTCTTGATTGACGGCCCGCAGAATTTCGTCAATGTGTTGGGGTTCTGTCGTTACCGTGTTGAGAATCAACTTCTCCTGCTCATTGAGCAGCAGTTCGCGCGGGGCGTGAATTTCTTCCGTCGGCGACACTTTGGCAGGTGCCGACAGCGGTCCCAACGCTGGCAGGATATCGTCGACATTGCGGACCAGGGTTGCTCCGTCGCGGATCAAATCATGGCAACCTTCGCTGGCGAGGCTGTCGATTCGGCCCGGGATGGCAAACACGTCGCGATTCTGCTCCATCGCATGCCGCGCTGTATGCAAGGCACCGCTGTTACGCGCGGCTTCGACAACAATCACACCCAGTGACAATCCACTGATAATGCGATTGCGTTGTGGGAACATGCCCGGCGTTGGCGCCTGACCGATCGGAGATTCGCTGACGACGACCCCATGCGACGCAATTTCGCGGGCCAGGTCTTCATGTTCGGGGGGATAGATTTCGACGACGCCCGTCGCCAGCACCGCGATGGTTCGACCTCCAGCCTGCAGAGCCGCCCGATGTGCCACGCCATCAATACCACGCGCCAGGCCGCTGATGATCGTGACACCGGCTCGAGCCAACTGCGATGCCAATCGTTCGGCCTGTTGTTGTCCATACAAGGTGCAACGTCGCGATCCGACAATGGCTACGGCGAGTTTATCGCGAGCGGCAAAGTCCCCCTTGGCATAGAGGACCGGGGGCGGATCGGGGATCTCACACAACCACTCGGGGTATCCCGCGGTCCCCTGTGACAACAACTGCACGTGCAGCTCACGGCACTTGGCCAACTCGCGTTCTGCCATGGGACTCAGTCGGGCCGCGACGATCGCCGCCGCCAGCTTGGGGCCGATCCCCGGTACCTCCTGCAACTGAGTCGAAGTCGCCGACAGCACGGCCGCGGGACTGCCGAAGCGTTCCATCAACTGGACCCACGTTCGAGGTCCGACTCCATTGACCAGGTGCAGCCGCAACAGGGGCAGCAAATCAGGAGTTGAAGGAGTTTCGGCCATGAATCATTCAGTCGGGGCGAAATCGGGTGACATCTGCATCGCGGAAGCGTGTTTAGAATATCCAGAGCCAGACAAAAACGCACGCGAAGCTCCGTAGGACGGGTCTCCTGGCCAGTCCGAGCCGGTAATCCGATGGAGGGGATTCAACGCACTGGATTCCCGGACGGGCCAGGAGACCCGTCCTACCGCGGGGCAACTGCACTGGTTGTTCTGTGCGGTCCGTTACTACAATCCACGACCGCTGAAAGTCCTGCCCCGAGAACACACTGGTTGACGCTGGAGACTCGCATGTCTGACGGTTCGACGACCCCGCCTCCCGAATCCGATCCCGCTCACGAATGGTTTCGCAACGTCTACCAGGGTGATCATGTCCGCCAACTGAGCGTCCGGTCGATTGTCACCGGCATGCTGATCGGCGGCGTGATGTCGGTCTCGAATCTGTATGTGGGATTGAAGACGGGCTGGGGCCTGGGGGTCACCATCACCGCCAGCATCATTGCTTACGCCGTGTTTCAGGCGCTTGAGCAAATCATCCCGGCTTACCGCAAGAATCCGTTCACGATTCTCGAAAACTATACGATGTCGAGTGCCGCCAGTGCGGCGGGATATATGTCGTCGGCGGGATTGGTGTCGGCGATTCCGGCGCTCTATCTGACGACTGGCCGCTCATTGACGCCGATGGAAATGATGCTCTGGATTGGCGCCGTCTCGACGCTGGGCGTCTTTATGGCCATCCCCATGAAGCGGCAGATGATTGACGTGGAACAGCTGCCGTTCCCGTCAGGCATTGCGACCGCGGAAACATTGAAGTCGATGCACACCGAAGGGTCGGAGGCCATGGATAAGGCCAAGTCACTGCTCTGGGGTGGGGTCATCGGAGCTGTCGTCGTGATGTGGCGTGACGCGCTGCCGCTGATTGCCAGTTGGCTGGGGACCAAGTTGAAATCCAAGGCGTTGACGGACGAATTGACCGCCAACGCGTTGCCCACCGAATTCCCGTTGTTGCCGGGATCACATACGTTGCTGGAAAAGCTGACGATCGGATTCGAGGGCTCGCTGATCATGATTGCCGCCGGAGCCATCATGGGGATTCGCGTCGGTATTTCTCTGCTGGTGGGGGCCGTGATCTTCTATGGAATCCTCGCACCCATCCTGATCGAACAAGGCATTGTCGGGACGGGATATCGAGAAATCGTCAGTTGGACCCTGTGGCCCGCGACCGCCATGATGGTCTCATCGGGATTGCTTTCATTCGCCCTGAAATGGCGGACAATTCTCAAGTCGCTCTTCGACATGGCTGCCATGTTCAGCGGCGAGTCGGACCTGAAGAAGGACGATCCGATGCGGGACATTGAAGTCCCCACCAGTTGGTTTGTCGTGGGTACATTGGTCTCTGGAACGGCGTGCGTGGTCCTGGGGCATTACTTTTTCCAGATACACTATGGCATGGGCATCCTGGCCGTTGTGTTGACATTTTTCCTGTCGATCGTCGCCGCCCGCGCGACGGGTGAAACTGACGTGACCCCCATTGGAGCGATGGGCAAAATCACGCAACTGGTGTTTGGAATCATGTCCCCGCGTCCGGAGGCGGCCGCAGCCGGTGTGGCCGCGACGACTGCCGTAGCGCCGCCAATCAATGTTCCGGCCGCTGCTGCTCCGGCCGCCACTGCCGCCATGGTTGGTTCGGTGATCGATCCGACCACGGCGATCATTCACGCCAACATTACGACGAACCTGATGACGGCCTCGATCACAGCGGGAGCCGCTTCGCACGCCGCGGATTTGTTGACTGACCTGAAGACGGGCTATTTGCTGGGCGGTAATCCGCGCAAGCAGACGATCTCTCAGCTGTTCGGTGTGCTGGCCGGAACTTTGGTCTGCGTGCCCGTCTACATGCTGGTGGTAGATCCTAGCAAGCTGGGTAGCCCCGAGCTGCCGGCACCTTCCGCCAAGGTGTGGCAAAAGGTGGCAGAACTTGTTGCTCAAGGACCCAACGCTTTGCACCCGACAGTGGTGGTCGCGATCATCGTGGGTGCCATCATTGGAGTTGTGTTGACGACGTTGGAAGAGATCTCACCTCCCAACTGGAGGAAGTGGCTGCCTTCCACCACGGCACTCGGGCTGGCCGGTGTGATTCCCGCCTTCAACTGCATCTCGATGTTCCTGGGAGCGCTGATCGCGTGGATTCTCGGCCGGACTCGCCGCGATCTGGATGAAAAATACACGGTTCCGTTCTCGTCCGGTTTGATTGCCGGCGAATCGTTGCTGGGGATGGGGATCATTATGCTAACGCAAGGACCAACCCTGGTTATGACGTTGCTTGGACAGAGCCCGTTATGGTTGCGAAAACTGATCGGGATGTGACCGGGGGCGACGAGTTTCAGGATCTTCGTAGGCGAGCGTCCGGATTATGCTGCACGCTCGCCTACGAAGACTGAGATGATCAACCCTTACCGCACCTACTGACAAGATTTCAGCTTGGCGTCTGTGATCAGAGTGCTAAGATCATCGATGACCATGAATGACAGCACTCCCGAACCCGAATTCGATACGTCTGACCCTTACACCAAGGTCCGCCGGCATTTTCCCACGACGCCCGGCGTCTACCTGATGAAGGATGACAAAGGCCGCGTCATCTACATCGGTAAAGCTCTCAACCTGCGGAGCCGTGCCGGCAGTTATTTCACCAAGGCTGCCGAAATCGAGCACCGCACTGCCGATCTCGTCCGGGAGATCAGGGATATCGACTACATCTCGACTGATACCGAAGTCGACGCGTTGCTCTTGGAAGCTCGGCTGGTCAAGGACATTCAGCCTCCCTTCAATTCGGAATTGAAGGACGATAAGACCTTCCCCTACCTCGAGATCGCGATCCGCGAGGATTTTCCGACTGTCGAGTTCACCCGGACGCCCTCCACGCGCGGCACAAAGCTGTACGGGCCTTTCACGAGCGCCAAGAAGCTGCGGGCGACCATCAGCGTCCTGCAAAAGATCTTCCAGTTTCGCACCTGTTCGCTCGATATCACCGCGGGCGACGAGCGCTGGCGGTGGTTTCGTCCCTGCCTGCTGCACAGCATCAAGCAATGCACGGCCCCGTGCAATTTGCGGATCTCCAAAGAGGAATACCGCGAAGACATCCGCCGGCTGATCCTCTTCCTCGACGGCAAGAAGGACACGCTACTCGACGAACTGCGGGCCAACATGGACAAGGCCGCCGCTGAGCTGAAATTCGAGACGGCCGCGCGGATCCGTGACGAACTGAAGGCTTTGGAAAACCTCAGCCTGCGCGGCGACCTGGAAGCCAATGCCCAGCCGGAAGTGTTTTATGTGGATCCTCAGCGGGGGCTGAAAGGTCTGCAAAAAATCTTCCAGTTACCGGCATTGCCACGTCGCATCGAAGGGGTCGATATCGCTCATCTGCAGGGAGGCGAAACGGTCGCGAGCCTGGTGCAATTTATTGACGGGCTGCCCTTCAAACACGGCTACAAGCGGTTCAAGATCAAGACAGTCGAAGGCGTAGATGACTTCGCATCGATCCGCGAGGTCGTTTCGCGGCGGCTGTCACGTCTGAGGGCCGAGGGCGAGGCCTTTCCCGATCTGCTGCTGATTGACGGTGGCAAAGGTCAGTTGAATGCGGCTCTCGAAGGTTTGCGGGTGATGAACATCAAGCCGCCGTTCACGATCGCCCTCGCGAAGCAGGAAGAGGAACTCTACGTCCCCGGCGAATCCGAGCCACGACGTCTGAGCCGCCATTCGTATTCATTACGACTGCTGCAATACGTACGCGATGAAGCCCACAGGTTCGCTCAGCACTATCACCATATTCTGCGTCGAAAATCGACGTTTGATGAGTGATAGTTCGCATGGCGCTGTCGTAGGACGGGTCTCCTGGCCCGTCTGAGCCGGTAACAATCCGCATAATAGATTGAGATGTCTCGCGAATTTCGCGGAGCGCCCGCTTCCGATTCCTTCGATACACTCTGCAGCATCCAGCGTTTCCAATAGAACGCACGCTGGCGCTGCGCGAAGCTCGCGAGGGACGATCTTTTATCTCGTCCAAGGTTACAGGCACTGACGGGCCTGGAGACCCGTCCTACGATATCATCGCACGATACACGTTTCTAAACCGCTTCCGCGATCACGCGTGCGGCTTCAGGTAAAATCGGCACGGGCCGTTCAGAGATATCGCGGATGAACTCGTGCGGATCGATCCCTAGGTTGTGGTAAACCGTCGCGAGCACATCGAGATAGTGCACCGGTCGCGTTGCCGCTGAGTCGCCGATCTTGTCGGTCGAACCAATGACCTGGCCGACCTTCATGCCGCCACCCGCCAGCAGGCAGTTGCTGACTCGGGCCCAGTGATCGCGACCGGCGTCTTTGTTGATCTTCGGAGTCCGGCCAAACTCGCCCCACACGACGACCGTGACATCTTTATCGAGACCACGGGCGTAGATGTCTTCGATCAGGGCCGAAATCCCCGTATCAAACAGCGGCAGATGTTCCTTCATGTGTCGGAAGTTGCCGCCGTGCGTGTCCCAGAAGCCATAGGCTACGGTGACACACCGGACTCCGGCTTCGACCAGGCGACGAGCGGTCAACAGTTGATCGTTCCACATCGGGGCACCGTCCCCCAGATGTTTCGGTGAACCCTTGCCGAAACGTTCACGGACTTTCGGATCTTCCTTCTCGACATCCAGCGCGGTGACCAGTTTGCTGGAGGTCAGCACATCGAAGGCTCGCTGATAGATCGTATCCATGCCATCGCCACTCGATTTATCGAGTGACTTCTTGAAATCGTCAATCTGCGCTCGCAGCTTGCGGCGTTCGTCAAACTGACCGGGATTCACGTACCGCAATTTCATGCTGGCGAGATCTTCGCCATCGGCCCGGATCGAGCTGTAGTTGTGCCCTAGATAACCGGCAGTCGGGCTGTTGTACGGTTTGTGTTGCATCGTGGGGAACAGGTCCACGAACGCGGGGGTGACCGGATCAGTCTGTCCGGCCACTTTGGAAATCACCGCCCCCAGGGTCGGCCGCCCTTCACGCTGGGCTTCGTTCATCGGGTAACCAGTGAGATTCTGGAAACTCGTGTGCTCGTCCCGCAGCCCGACGATCGAACGAATGGTGATCGTCTTGTCCATCACCTGAGCCATCTTCGGGAGCAACTCACAAATCTGAGCTCCCGGCAGGCTGGTACTGATGGGGTTGAATTCGCCGCGAATTTCGGCCGGCGCTTCCATTTTCAGGTCGAACGTATCCTGGTGGGAAATTCCCCCGGACAGGTAGACCATGATCACCGATTTATTGGATGATGTGCCTGCATGTTGTTCTGCACGCAGTAGTTGCGGCAACGTCAGTCCGCCGACGGCCAATCCGCCAATCTGCAGAAACGAGCGGCGGCTGATGCCATCACAGTAGGGAAACTGAGGCCCGTTAAATCTCAACATTTGGCGAAATCCTCAGAAATCACGACATCTCTGCAAACGAACTTTGTCTGATTATATCGGCGATTGTATAACCCGGCAGGGGTCGGGTCTACGTTTTTTCGAGATTGACGAGCATTCGGTCTGCCGAACTCCGCAGGACCTCACTTCTGCAGAGCCGTAATCCAACCCAGCGCCTTCTGCCTTGCTGCGGGGGTCAGGGTGGGGTCGTCGCGGAGGGCTGCCGTCAGCTTTTCGAGGTCGGGGAACTTCGGACGTAGCAGCAGCAATGCCGTGCGGGCTTCGCGATCGATAGTACGGTCGACAGATTGTGATTCCGGGCTGCCGTCCAGGATCTTCAATGTGCCGTCCTGATTGCCGCAGAGGATGTGCTGGTCGTTACGGCAGAACGTGGAGCTCGTAATGCCGCCGGAGTGTCCCCGGATGGAGATCAATTCCTGACCGGACGCGGTGTCCCAGATCTTGATCCGGCCTTCCTGGCTGGCGCTCAAAATGCGTTTGCCGTCCATGCTGAAATTCACGCTCTGTACGGCGTCTTGATGTCCCTGCAGCGAGAATGTTTCTTGACCCGTCAGGATGTCCCAGATCTTCAGCTCCCCCGGCTCGCCCCCAGCGCCTGCGCCGCTGACGACGCGCAGCATATTCGGACTGAAACTGACCGAGCGCACCATCTCGGAGTGTCCCTGCATGGTGCGTATTTCCTTGCCGGTTTGTTCGTCCCAGACCTTTAATGTCTTGTCGACACTGCCACTGACATAGCGTCTCCCCAGCGGACCAAAACTGACACACGTGACGGCTGCTGTGTGTCCGTGAGCGGTGTGGATTAACTGCCCCGTCGCGACATTCCAAAGTTTGAGAGTCTTGTCGGCACTGCCGCTCACCAGTAGTTTGCCGTTCGGACTGAAACGCACGCAATTGACGACGTCGGCATGTCCGTTGTACGTGCGGATCATTTCGCCGGATTGAACGTTCCACAGCTTGAGTTCGCCCGGTTGATCGGGGACCCCTCCGGCACTCGCCAGCAGTAATCCGTTGGGGCTGAAGTCCACGCTTTCCACCGCGCCGGTGTGCCCCGTCAGGGTCATGATTGCCTCACCGGCATGAATGTCCCAGACTTTGATGGTTTTGTCGCTGCTGGCACTGGCGACGTGCCGAGTTTGGGGGCCAAACGCCACGCTTCGCACG